>JALYGD010000235.1 GCA_030777265.1 Actinomycetota bacterium
GTCGTATCGGTCCGGGCCTGCCATGCGCGACCTCCTGCTGGCGGGTCGCGGCACACGGGACGAAGGTGACCGCCGCACGCCACGGTAGTGCACTCGACTTCCGGTCGCAGGAGGGCGAACAATCGTCCGGCCATGCCCGCCGGCGGGGCGCAGGGGGGTCCTTTCGGTGCTCCCGTCAACACCCGACGCCCCGTGCCCGTGGCATTCTGACGACAGAGCATCGTCTCGCGAGCCGTCGAGGACGACGGTGTAGCCGCGCCTCTCGCGGCGGGCCGTCGGAAACGACGGTCGCGAGACGGTGAGCGGCGCCCCGCGGGAGCGACGCGAGAGGAGCCGTCTTAGGTCTCCTAAGACGGCGACGGTGGTGGTCGGGCGGAGAGGGAGGCCAGCATGCCTGCCGAGGGCACGACGGAGTTCGAAGGGCTCGTCAAGACGTCGCTGTTCAGCGTCCACCAGCAACTCGGAGCCAAGATCGTGGAGTTCGCGGGCTGGGCCATGCCGCTGGAGTACGAGGGCACGCTCGTCGAACACGAAGCGGTACGCACGTCCGTCGGCGTCTTCGACGTGTCGCACCTCGGCGCGATCTGGATCACGGGAGAAGAGGCCGAGGCAGCGGTCGCGGCGATGTTCACGAACGACCCCGCCGAACTCTCCCCTGGTCATGCGCAGTACACGCTGTGCTGCGACGAGAACGGAGGCGTGGTTGACGACCTCATCATCTATCGCATCGCGGCCGACCATTTCCTGGCGGTTCCGAATGCTGCCAACACCCCAGCGGTGTTCGCAGCCTTGTCAGAAACGGGCGAGAAGCACGGGGCGACGGTGCAAGACGACTCGAGGCGGCTCTCCATGCTCGCCGTGCAAGGCTCCCGCGCTCTGGACCTCGTCGATCGCCTCTTCCCGAACGTGCGTTCCCATGTTGACTACCACGGCATCAGGGAGATCCACCTTGGCCCGGGGGATACAGGCTGGCTGTGCCGCACCGGCTACACCGGCGAGCCAGGGGCCGAGCTCGTCCTGCCCGGACTCGACGCGCCCGGCATCTTCCGCGAGCTCATCGAGCTCGGCGCGGTGCCCTGCGGGCTCGGTGCCCGCGACACGCTCCGACTCGAGATGGGCTATCCGCTGCATGGCCACGAGCTGACGAGGCAGACCGACCCCTTCGAGGCTGGGCTGGGCTGGGCCGTGAAGCTCGACCGGGGAGAGTTCCGTGGACGTGAGTCGCTTCGGGCCCGAAAGGAGCAGGGCCCGCGGCGGCGGCTGGTTGGGCTACGCGCCCGTGACCGTGGGATCCCGCGGGCAGGGATGGCCGTGCACCGTGATGGGCAGGTGGTCGGCGAGGTGACGTCGGGAACGTTTTCCCCCACCCTGCGGGTGGGTATTGGACTGGCCTACCTGGCCCCGGTGGTCGAAACGGGGGATGCGGTCAGCGTCGACGTGCGCGGCAGGGGGTACGCCTTCGAGGTCGTCGAGCCTCCCTTCGTTGACCGCGACCCCCGCGGTTGACCGGGGCCCTGTCCTCCCAGATGTCCGATCTTGTGCAAGGACCGTCGAATGGACGGTCCCGGCCGATGCAGCTGCCGCCACCTTGCGGCCAAGGTGGCCAAAGACGGCATGCACCTACTCGTCCGCGCCCCTATGCGCGAGTACGACCGTACCGGTGCACTGTTCAACGCGCGACGCGCCCGCGTGGCGGAGCTCTGAGCAGACCGGGGCCAGCTTCAACGAGGCCTGACAAGGAGGAGACGATATGAGCGTCTTGAGCAAGATCAAGGGCTTGGCCCTCATGACAGTGGGTGCGGCCGCCGGCGTTACGGCCTACCACTTCCTGGACCCGGATCGCGGCCGGGGCCGGCGGACGCAGACTGCTGACCAGCTCGCCGCCCGTGCTCGTGAGAGGACCCGTGAGCTGCGCCAGAGGATCGACTACCGAGCCGGCGAGGTCAAGGGCGTTATGGCCGAGAGGGTGGGACGGCTACGGCCGGCGGAGCCACTGAACGACCAGACCCTGAAGCACAAAGTGGAGAGCGAGGTGTTCGGTTCCGGGCGCTTTCCGAAGGGGAGCATCGTGGTCGACGCGTACGAAGGGACGGTCGCACTCCGTGGGCAGGTCGAGACCCTGGAGCAACGAAATGCTCTGGTGGAAGCGGTTCGCGAGGTCGAAGGTGTCAGCGAGGTTGAGGACCTTCTGCACCTGCCGGGTGAGCCTGCTCCGAACGTCCAGCCTGCACGGGATGCCGGCTCACAGCCGAGCTGAGAGGCCAGGAGGCCGAAGGCGGGGACGCCTGGGTGGGAGGGACCGATGGCCACCAAGCGGCTTGCGCGCTTCAACGCCGTTGCGGTGTTCGAGAGCATCGATCGTGCACTGCTTGCATTGCAAACCCTTGGCGACAGTGGGCTGCAGGCCGAGGAACTGTCGCTGCTGGGCCCGGAGCACCAGATGCCGCCGGGAGCGGGAACTGCGGAGGGTGAGACCGCCGACATCACGAGCGGGATCGGCAAGACAACTGCCGTCGGCATCGGCGCCGGCGGCGCCGCCGGTGGCATCCTCGGCGCGCTCGTCGGGGCGGCGGTGACGGCCATACCAGGCGTCGGCTTGGCAGTTGGAGCAGGAGCCATCTACGCGGCTCTCGCGGGCGCCGCCACCGGCCATGTCGCCGGTGGAGTGCTCGGGGCGCAGGCCGGGGCGCGCAAGACGATGATGTGGGAGCAGACTCTCCACCCCCTCGTCGCGCTCGTCGACGAGCAGGGATACGTCCTCGTTGGCATCCACTCGGACGACGAGGAGCGGGTCAAGCTCGGTGAGGAGGTGCT
>JALYGD010000236.1 GCA_030777265.1 Actinomycetota bacterium
ATCGCACCGCAGGTCTTCCAGCAGTCGGGGCAGAGCTCGCCGTGGGGATGGTGCCAGTGCCCGTCTCGAGACCGGGATTCTCGTCCAGCGAGCGCGGAAACCCGCCTGACTGGACTGGCTTCCGCACAGTGGAATGCCACCGTGGTGCCTCGGGTTGTCTGTGGTGTGGACCCCGACACCTCCGCTGTGACGAAACGCGATGAGGCGTTTCAGCGCTATGTCGTGCCCGAGCTCGAGGTGCTCCTGCGCGTGGCCCGCCGCCTGACGGGTGACGAGCACACCGCCCAGGACGTGGTGCAGGAGGCCTTGCTGCGGGCCTGGCGGGCGATCCACCGCTTCGACGGCCGCTACCCGCGGGCATGGCTGCTCACCATCCTGCGCAACGCGTTCAAGAACCACCTCCGCAAGCGCAAGGTGCACCTCTCCGACTTCTCGCAGGAGATCGCCGAGAGCACCCCGGCCAGGGGAGCAGACGGGCGGAGCGGACCCGAGGAGCACGTCGTGGACGACGTGCTCGACGCAGCACTCGCCGACGCCCTGAGATCGCTGCCGCACAAGTTCCGAGCCGTCGTGGTGCTCGTCGACGTCGACAGCCTGACCTACCAGGAGGCGGCCGACGCGCTGGGCATACCCATCGGCACGGTCATGAGCCGCCTCCACCGCGCCCGCAACAGGTTGCGCGACCGACTGAGCCAAGCAGGACACCTACCAGGAGGTCGGTCATGAGACTGCGCCGGCACCGCAGACACGCCGACGAGCTCGACTGCCGGGAGGTCGCCCGCGTCCTGCAGGCCTACCTCGACGCTGAACTCGACCAGCACACCGCACGCAAGGTTTCGCGCCACCTCGAGGACTGCCGCCGCTGCGGCCTCGAAGCCTCCACCTACCGCGAGCTCAAACAGCGCCTGGCCGACATGCGGCGACCGGTCGACCCCGAAGTCGTCGAACGCCTCCGCATGTTCGTCGATGAGCTCATCGAACACCGCGAACCCTCCACCTGAACCACGAGCAGCCGCTCGTCGAGTGCCGCACCTCCTCGTTTCTCGCGACGCCCCCACTGATCCAGATGATGGAGGACGCCGGGCGCAGCCTGACCGACCTCGCTATCGGCATCTTCGGACCCGGGACAGTGACGGTACTGGCGGGCGCGCCCGCCACCCCCTGCATCCGCGTTCGAGACCGGGGCGCGGACGCGCTGCTACCCGTCGAGTTTGGCACCGGCGGAACACGGCGGCGTCTCACCGGGGTTGCCTGTGGTGAAGCGAGCCAGGGACCCGCATGGTCGACGAAACCCTCCCGGACGCCGAAGGCACGACGACCCCAGTTGGTTCGTCCGCCCTGACCCGGCGGCGGCTGCTGCGTGCGCTCCTGGGTGCCGGCGCCGTGACCGCAGGCGCCGGGGGATGGATGCTGCTCAGCGGCGGTGAAGGACCCCCGCCCCTGCCATCCGAGGGCAGCGGGAGCGTGGGCCTGGAGCGGTTCGCGCAGGCGATCACCTCGGGCGGGCCACCCAAGGACGGTATCCCCCCGATCGACGAGCCACGGTTCGTTGCCGGCGGGGATGCGGACTTTGTCGACGGTGACGACGTCGTGTTCGGGCTTGTCCACGCCGGGGAGGTCCGCGCCTACCCGCAGCTCATCCTCGTGTGGCACGAGATCGTCAACGACCGGTTCCCTGACGGTCCACTGACGGTCACCTACTGCCCCCTGACAGGCTCGACCGTGGGCTTCCGCGGGACGACACCCGACCGCACCGAGGCCCTGACCTTCGGGACCTCCGGCGACCTCGTGAACTCCAACCTGCTGATGTATGACCGACAGACCGACGGCCGATGGCCGCAGATCCTCGGCCGCGCCATCACCGGGCCTGCCGTGGGCGCCCAGCTCGAGGAGGTCCCCCTGTTGTGGACCAGCTGGCAGCGGTGGCGCGACGCTCACCCTGACACCCAGGTCCTGTCGACCGACACCGGCGCCATCCGCAACTACGGGGCGGACCCCTACGGGTCCTACACTCCGCTCAGTGGCTACTACGCGCCGGACAGCCGGCTCTACTTCGACGTTCTCCATCACGACGACCGCTTCGACGCCAAGCAGGTCGTCGTCGGCGTGAAGGTCGGCGCCAGTCGCCTGGCGGTGCCCAAGAACGCCGTCAGACAGCGGCGCGTCGTGGCGGCCCAGGTCGGCAGCCACCGGGTGGTCCTGCTCCACGACCCGTCGCTCGACGAGGCGCGGGCGTTCCTCGCCTCCGACGAAGAGATGGTCGCGGCCGGCGACGGTCGCTACGCCGCCGCCGGAACCACCTGGGATCCGACCGGAAGGGTCGTCGACGGACCAGGCCAAGACCTCGCCCGCGTGCTGTCCTATGACGTCATGTGGTTCGCATGGGCCGCCTTCTATCCGGACACCGAGGTGATCGCGTGACGCTTGCTCGCCGCGCAGCCCACCTCGCCCTATCGACCTTTCAAGCGGACTGGCGCCGCTGGGTGCTCGTGGTCGCCGGCATCTACCTCGTCGTCTACCTGCTGGCGATCGGCAACCTCATCATCTCCCCTAGCGGCACGGCTGCACGCCTCGTCGACGTGCCGTCGGTCCGGGTGGTGGACGGCTGGCCGGCACGGATGTTCGAACGCATCGCGCCGTTCGCGTTCGAGCCCGTCGCTGCCCTCCACCCGGTGCGGCACGTCGCCCTGCTCGTCGCGCCGCTCAACGTGGTGATGGGCCTGCTCTTGGGGATGCTGGTCGGGGTGAACATCGCCGCGTCACTGCGGGTCGCTCGCGGCGCACGGGCCTGCGGTCGGCGCGCCTTCCCAGGCATGCTCGGTGCTGTGCCGGGGCTCCTCACGGGCTTCGCCTGCTGCGTTCCGACCTTCGCGCTGGTGCTGGGCACGCAGGTGGCCGCTGCTGTGGTGGCCTTACGCAGCGCCTTCTTCCCGCTGGCCGTCGTGACGCTGGTGGCCTCGCTGCTGTGGGTCGCCCGCGCCGCGGAGCGAGGGGGCGATGCGAGCGCGGGGCCGAGCAAGGATGGTCGAACCGCAGCTGCGACCTCCACCTCCCCCCACCCGAATGCTCAGTTGTCGTAGATCAGGCATCAGGTGAGCCACCCGATCGAGGACTACGCCCTCATCGGCGACACGCAGACCGCCGGGCTGGTGTGTCGCGATGGTTCTGTCGACTGGCTGTGTCTGCCCCGCTTCGACTCGGGGGCCTGCTTCGCTGCGTTGCTGGGGGACGCCTCCCACGGCCGCTGGCTGCTGGCCCCCGCCGGGCAGGTGCGAGCCGTCCGCCGCCGCTACCGCCCCGGTGCGCTCGTGCTCGACACCGAGATGGATGCCGATGGCGGCACCATCCGTGTGGTCGACCTCATGCCCCCCCGGGGGTCCGATCCCCGGCGCGGAGACAACTGTGACCTGGTCCGGGTGGTGGAGGGTGTACGCGGGCGAGTCGCCATGCGCATGCAGCTGGTGGCGCGCTTCGACTACGGCTCGATCGTGCCGTGGGTGACCAGCCACGGTCACACCACGCGGATGGTGGCCGGCCCTGACGCGCTGACCCTCGCCACCCCGATCGCGACCCGCGGCGAGGACCTCGCCACCGTCGCCGACTTCAGCGTCTCAGCGGGGCAGCGCGTACCGTTCGTGCTCACCTGGCATCCCTCCCACCAGCCGGCCCCACCGCCGGTCGATGGGTTGGCAGCCATGGATACGACCAGTCAGTGGTGGCGCGCCTGGAGCGAGCGCAGCACCTACAGGGGGGAGTGGGGTGAGGCGGTGGAGCGCTCCCTGATCACGCTCAAGGCCCTCACCTACGCCCCCACCGGGGGGATCGTCGCTGCTCCCACCACCTCCCTGCCCGAATCCTTCGGCGGCTCCCGCAACTGGGACTACCGTTACTCCTGGCTGCGCGATGCCACCTTTACCCTCTACGCGCTGGTGCACGCCGGGTTTCTCGACGAGGCCATCGCCTGGCGCGACTGGCTCCTGCGCGCTGTGGCCGGCGACCCTTCGCAGTTGCAGATCGTGTACGGCCTGGGTGGCGAGCGGCGCCTGCCCGAGCTCGCGCTGCCCTGGCTGCCCGGCTACGAAAAATCTCAACCGGTGCGTGTCGGCAACGCCGCCTACGCCCAGCTGCAGCTCGACGTTTACGGCGAGGTCCTCGACGCCCTGCACTACGCGCGTCGGGCTGGGATGGCGCCCCAGGAGCAGGCCTGGGACCTTCAGCGCGTCCTGCTCGACTACCTCGAGTCCATGTGGGACGAGCCCGACCACGGCATCTGGGAGGTTCGCGGCCCGCGACGCCCCTTCACCCACTCCCGCGTCATGGCCTGGGCGGCCTTCGATCGTGCCGTCAAAGGGGTCGAGCAACACCGGCTCGACGGACCCGTGGAGCACTGGCGCGCCCTGCGCGAGCAGATTCATCGCGAGGTCATGCGCGAGGCTTACGACCCCGAGCGCAACACCTTCACCCAGTACTACGGCTCCAAAGAGCTCGACGCCAGCCTCCTGCTCATCCCACAGGTCGGGTTTCTCCCCCCTTCCCACCCCCGGGTTCGGGGCACAGTGGAGGCTGTCGAGCGCGAACTGATGGACGGTCCCTTCGTGCTGCGATACCCCAGCGACCTCACCGAAGACGGTTTGCCGCCCGGCGAAGGCGCGTTCCTCCTCTGCTCCTTCTGGTTCGTGGACGCACTGGCCATGACGGGCCAAAAGGAGCGGGCCCGAGAGTTCTTCGAGCAACTAATGGCCATCCGCAACGATGTCGGGCTGCTCGCCGAAGAGTGCGATCCCGCCACCCAACGGCAGTTGGGTAACTTCCCCCAGGCTTTCTCTCACGTCGGGCTCATCAACAGCGCCTGCAACGTTTTCACCGCCACTACCCCAGCGCGAGGCCGCGCGCAGATCGACCAGCCCTCGTGACGACATGGGCCCGCCGGCGTCGCATTTGCGCTGTTGCTGGACACGCAGGGACCGTTGCCGTCATCGCCTTGCACACTGCTTCTTGCCGCAGACGGTCGTGACGCTCGGGGGCGCTGCTGTGGGTCTCCCCGCGTGGGGGAGCGAGGCGATGGGGCGAACTCGGGACTGGGCAACGACCGGCCTGGGTCTTCATTGACGGGCACCCCGCAGAGTCAGGCCGACATCGACATCGGCAGCAGCTGCTGCAGGAAGCGGGCCTTCAGGTCACGACCGTCGAGGCCCACGACACGGCACTGGTTGGAGATGATCCAACGCAGGCGGCGCAGCTCCTCCCGCTCCTCACCGGGTCAAACCCTGGCGCTCGCCGTCTCCAAGTGACATCCCTGTGCCCAGGCCCCGTACAACGCCGTAGAT
>JALYGD010000237.1 GCA_030777265.1 Actinomycetota bacterium
AGTGCGGCCCGCCATGAGCGTGCCGGTGACAGTCAAGGCGTCACGCAGCCGCTGCAGGTGCGTCGCTCCGATGATGGAGGTGAAGCGCTCGAGGGGCTCGGTCGTGATGGGAACTTCCTGCACCACCATGGTCTCCCCTCGTCGACGCAAGTGTCGCGCCGTCCAGCCAGGCTCCCGACTCTGCTCCGGCGTCTTACGATCCGTAATGACACCGATGCGCGCAGCGAGCGGATCGTAACACCGCTGCATGGCCGCCTCACAGGATTCGAGGGCGCCGGCGCAACAGCTGCGAGAACTGCGGCTCTTGCCGGCAAGCTGCGCGCTCCGCGCGCACAGAGCGATCGACGGGCGCTGAACCCCTCGAGTAGTCGCCCGGGCCCGGCTGACCGGCCTCGATCAGCCACTCGTCAACCGACTGCTGTCCCGACTCACGGCGCTGCTGCCGCTTCGCCAGCGACGCGCGGGGTGGGCGTCAGCCGGCCTCAGAGGTCCACGTCGCGCGCTCCCTGAGGAGGCGAGCGATCCGTTCGGCGGCCCGGCGGCAGCCAGCAGTATCGACGTCGAGGTGCGTGACGAGCCGGAGCGTCTCCGGTCCGAGCGCACCGACCAGGATGCCGTCGCTTGCGAGTTCGTTCGCGAGGGTGGGCGCCCCGTGAACCCCGGTTCTGATGTAGACCATGTTCGTCTCGACCCGGTCGAGATCGACGGCCTCGGGCGCCGCTTCCTTGATGGCCACGGCCATGAGCCGCGCATTGCGGTGGTCGTCGGCGAGCCGTTCGACGTGATGACGCAACGCGTGCAGCCCCGCCGCTGCCAGCACCCCCGCCTGGCGCATCGCGCCGCCATAACGTCGCCGCCAGTGGCGCGCCTCCGCGATGGCGTCAGCGTCGCCCACCATCACCGACCCGACAGGAGCCCCTAGCCCCTTCGACAGGCTGAACATCAGGCCCTCGGCACGCTGCGCGTAAGCGGCCACGCGTGTGGCTGTTGCGACGGCGGCGTTGAAGATGCGCGCCCCGTCGAGGTAGATGCCCACCCCCTTCCGCCTAGTGACCGCCGCAATGGCGTCGAGCCGTTCGAGTTGGTAGACGGTGCCGCCCTTGCGGTTGTGGGTCTGTTCCACGGCGACCAGCGCGGTCGGGGTCAGGTGGTAGGCGTCGGGGCGGATGGCGGCCTCCACGGCTGCCGCGTCCAGCAGTCCGTCGGCGGTAGCAAGGGTGCGGAACTGCACCCCGCCCAGCAGCGCCCCCGCCCCGTCCTCGTAGTTCACGAGGTGGGCATCGGCCTCGACGATGACCTCCCTGCCGGGCTCGGCGAGCACCCGCAGCCACAGTTGGTTGGCCATGACCCCCGAAGGGGTGAGCAGAGCCGCTTCACGTTGAAAGGTCTCCGCTGCCAGCTCCTCGAGGCGGCTCACGGTGGGGTCCTCCCCGTAGACGTCGTCGCCCACCTGGGCCGACGCCATGGCAGCGCGCATAGCCCCTGTAGGGCGGGTCACGGTGTCGGAGCGCAGGTCCACGAGTTCCGGCATCTCGTCCTCCTCAACAGACCACCGCCGTCGCCGTCTTAGGAGGCCTAAGACGGCTCCTCTCGCGTCGCTCCTGCGGAGCGGCGCTCACGAGAGGCAGGCAGATGGCGAGCGTAAGCGAGCCATCCTGCGCCTCGGCATGCGAGTCGCCAGGGCCGGACGACGGGCGCGTCGGCGCAAGGCTCGCGACGGAATCCGCTTACCTGCTGCTGAGAGGAGGCACGTCGTGGGGGTTGTCCGGGTGGGCACCAGTGGATGGCAGTACGACCACTGGAAAGGGCGCTTCTACCCCGACGACGTCCCGAAGTCGCGCTGGTTCGACTACTACGTGCAACGCTTCCCCAGCGTCGAGATCAACTTCAGCTTCTATCGCCTCCCGCGGATCTCGACGAGCAAGAAGTGGCACGACCAGGCCCCCAACCTGTTCCGCTACGCCGCGAAGGCCAGCCGCTACATCACCCACAACCTGAAGCTCGCCGACGCGAAGGAGGCCATCGGCAACGTCATGGAGCGGTTCGAGCCCATGAAGACCTACCTGGCGGTGGTGCTCTGGCAGCTACCACCGAACCTCCACCGGGACGTCGAGCGGCTGGACGCGTTCCTGGCTCAGCTGCCGAGTGGAGTGCGCCATGCGGTGGAGTTCCGGCACCCCTCCTGGGTCGACGACGAGATCTTCGCCACACTCGATCGACACCGGGCGGCGCACGTGTGGGTGAGCTCCGACCGGATGCCGGTGAACCGGACGCTGACCGATGGGCTCTGCTACGTCCGCTTCCACGGCGTCGACAAGGCCGGCTACCGCTACGACTACTCGCGCACCGACCTCGAACCTTGGGCAGCTGCGGTTCGCGAAGTGGTGGAAACCGGCTGCGACGCCTACGTCTACTTCAACAACGACTATGAGGCGAACGCGCCGAGAAACGCGCGGACGTTCATCGAACTGCTCGGTGGGGCGGCCCTGCCGTGGGGGAACGAGGATTGAGCACCAATTCCAAGTGCGTGCCACCGCACGCTCGTCCCTCAGCCCGCCTCGCCGGCGACTGACGCCTCTCGACCAGCCCAGCCGACGATTGACGCTTCTCGGCCAGACCGGCCGGCGCCTGAGGCCATGAAATGAATCGGCTGGAGTTCGAGGGGCTCATCGCTGGGGCGGCGTTCTCACCAGAGCCGTCGCCTGAGGCCGGCTCGCCGGGGGAAACCGTCGTCGCGGGGGTGTGGCGGTCGTCGCCCTTCGGGAGCTTCATCGACGTCATGTGGGTCCGCGGCGATGGAGAGCGGGTCCTGCTGGCGCCCTCGCCCCCGGTTGGCGAGTTCCTGACGTCGGTGTACGAGTTCGACCGTGCGGAGGTCGTCGCGGTCCGAGGCGGCTGGGACGGGGAAACCGTTCGCGTGGAGGCGGGACCGATCTGTCTATGGCTGCGCGCGGGACGAAGGGACTGGCGCTCGTGGCTGTTCGCCCTGCGACCTCGGCCGCTCCTCCGGCTGCCGCATTGGATCGCCTTGGAGGACCGCATCGCCCGCCCCCTCGTGGGACGCTTGCTCGGCGGCGCCCCCGGGGTGCGGGCCGCCGGACGGGCACCCGGCGGTCAGAGGGAGTGGTACGGCATCCGAGACTACCGACCGCTCGTGGAGGGCCACTTGCTCTTCGAGAGCCGCGACGCGGGCCGGCTCGTCGACCTGCCAGCCGGCCTGGGTATCGGGCTGTCAGCCTTCCCGTTGGCACCAGCGGTCGTGCACGTCCTCACGACCATCGAAGTCACCGCCCCAGGCCAGGGCCATTAACTTTGGCCCGCCCGTCCCGGCCCCTTCGGGCCTTTCCCGGCGGCGGAGCGTAGTAGCCTGGCGCGCCCCGGTCCGATCAACACCGGAGGGTCCCAAGCCAGGCGGAAGGGCGAGACGAGGGTGTCCGCCGATCGCGGGAGCCGAGACAAGCTGCTGCGCATCTACCTCAACGACCACCTCGCCGTGATGAGGGGTGAGGTGGAGCTGGCCCGTCGCTGTCGCTCGAACAACGGCGGGGCCGAGCTCGAGGACGAGCTGAGCCGGCTGGTCG
>JALYGD010000238.1 GCA_030777265.1 Actinomycetota bacterium
GAGCAGAGCATTGCCGGGCTCTCTTTGTCGAGGCGAGCGGGGCCTGGACAGCCGTGGAGATTGAAAGTCGCGTCGCGCATCCAAAGGAGGACGTGTCCGCGATACGCGTCAGCGGGGACGGTCGGAGTTCGATCTTCAATCTCGGGTACGTCGATGTCCGTGCTTCGTTTCCGTACTGCATGTGGGGTTACCCCAATGACGTGATGCATGAGGTCGTTGAAGGCGGAATCTCGATTCCACGACCGGACCTCGTCTTCACCGCCGGCTATGTTCGACGCCGACTTCGGGACCTGCACCTTCCGAAGGTGCGAGGTTCCCGTCTCGCCGAACTGACCGGCGCTGCCGGATCAGGCGTCTCTGGTGCTCCAGTGCTCGGCCAGGGAACCCGGTTCTCCTGGTCCGTGGCCGGCATCTACCTTGGCGAGCGGGTCAGTGACGAAGTTCAAGTCGGTTACGCGCTGCTCAGCGAGGCGATCGCAGACTGGATTCCTCAAGGCCTCGGCCGAACCCTCGCCGACGAAGCCGCGGATCCGGGAGTGCCCCCGCCGCATAAGGCGTGACCCGGCCTTCGGCGGCGCCGCAGAGGCATTCGCCCTAAAGACCGGGTCGCCGTCGGACGTTGGGGACCGCGAGGTAACCGGCGCAGTCGGCTGGTCGTACGGTCCGATAATACTCCGTCGATGCAGGCGCAGAAGCATGGACCGCAGGTTCGAGTCCTGCCGGGAGCGCCTAGGGTAACTGCCCTGCGGGTTTCTTCCTGGCCCGGGCTGAGCACCTCGACGAGAATCGGGCAACGGCCTGGACGCTCTCTACCTCTCAGCCCGCCAGCCTTCCGGGGGCGAGGTCAGCCCACTCCCTTCCGCCGCTGGGGTGTAGAAATTCGTTCGTGGCAAGGCGCATCGACCTCAGTTCACCTCGCAGCCGACGCCGTCACCGTCACGGTCCAGGCCGTGTGGGTCCGAACCCCCTACTGAAACGCGCGACCCGACATCCCCACAATCGACGTCCGGCGGGTATTGCGGGACGCAGGCGCCCGAGTAGCCGGTATCGCAACCCTTCTGTCGGGCCTGGCTGTCAGCACATCCAGAGGTCAGCAGGAGACCGACTACCAGAAGACGCCGCACCACCGCATACCTGGCCCCGGCCTGCTTGGGAGATACATCGAGCAGCACTAGCGCCTACCGCCGGCTCGTAAGGGTTCGGTCCTCCGGCGGGCGGGGGATTTCTCGGCGGAGACGGGACGGGCGGTCTCGATCTCTTCCCGCTCTGCGAGCCCCATCGCCCACGCCGTCAAGGCAACGTGGTGCTGATTGGGAAGGCGGAGCGCTCCACTCTGATGTGCGTAGCCGACCTCGGCGACGGTCCTCGCGAGAGGTACAAAGATCTGAGGACCGCGGGTCCGACAGAGGTGCTGGCTAAAGGAGCTTACGGCGGTGATCCCATACCAGTTCAACCCCCTACCTCGAAGACCGAATCCCTTGATATCAAGCTTGAAGCTAAAAGGCTCCATGTTGAGACATAGCTCAAACCGTTGCTTCGATGGGCCACGGAAGGGAACCAGCCAGTGCTCCGTGCTGTCATGTGAGGTGAAGTCCTTCAGAAAGTCTGGATCACCCAACATTGCCGTCATTAGGCTTGCCAGGGAGTCTGCCGGCAGGCCCGTTCCGAGGTTCACGAGACTACGGCAGGCGAAGAGGCTAAGGCATGCCAACTCCGCTTCAATCTCTTCGTTCGGCGTGCTACCGATAGTCGCCATATGAATGGCAGTCTCTTCTGTCGAGTAGAAATTGATCGCGGCAACGACACTTCCGTCCATCCTGCTCCTCTTCGCTTGTACACGGCGTTCGGTCGCCGCTTCATGGCCAACGGACAGTCCTCCATATCATCGGCACGGGGCTGTCAGAGCTTGAGGCCAGGGCGTGCGTCTGCTCGGTAGCGGCGAGTTGGTGCTGCGGCCCTCCAGGGAGGGAAGGGGGGAGACCGCGACCGACGCCAACTCCAGCAGACGGACCTCGTGACCGGGTTCTACGTCCGTGTCGCCAACGGCGCACCAAGGCGCTCAACGCCGTCGAGCGCGAGAAGTACATCACGGCTCGCTGGAGGTAGCGAAGCCCAGCTCTGGGTCAGCGCGCGAGCTCAGGCGGCTTCTCTCGGAGCGCTTGCTGGCGCCATGGGACGACGACCCGCACGAGAACCGTCGACCTAATCGCTTCTGCCGGATTTGGGCAGCTGCCAGCGCCTGGTCGGCGGGGAGTTTTCGGGCTGAGTTTGCTCACTGCTCACCTTGAGGCCCAGGCGCGGAAGATGCGCCTAAAGGGCCCAAGGCAGCGTGCCGATACGTGAGAAAGCAGACCGATCGGAAGGGACCCACCAGCACATGGAAGAACGCCTGACCGTCCAAGAGCGGATCGATGCCAAGCGGCGTCGGCAGGAGCAAGACAGTCAGTTTCACCAGTTCCAACGGTGGCAGCAGGCTCAGGCGCGGCCGGTGCACCCGTACCCGGGCCAACAGCAGACGACGTCGCAAACGTGGACCGAGAACCAGCAGCCGAAGCAGGGCCAATCTCCACTGCAGTACGCTTCTAGCCCGACATACGACTACGGCCTGACTAACTACGGCAAGGGCGCCACAATCTTTTATATTGCTGGTTGGCTTTTTCAGATCTTCTGGTTCATCGCAGCTTGGTGGCACTATAAGGCAGTCAAAACCCAGCCCGGTGCTCCGTGGACAAAGCGGGCCAACTTCACCCTCTACGGTTCGATAGCGCTTTTCGCTATCCTCGTTATGGTGATAGTAGCTACCGACCCAACGCTCTAGGCTCTTCGAGATCCGGCTACCAAACTCGAGCAAACCATGGGTTCGAACGGAACAGGTCGCGTCTAGACGGAATCCTTTACGAATCGTCGTGCAGACGAGCAACTCCCGAACCCTGCAAGAGCAAGGCCGCACCATCGCGACGCCTGGCGTCAGGCTCGATCACCGCAACAGTCCGAAGAACTGCTTGAGAACGAGCACCTGATCTGGCGCCTTGCGAGACCGTGCCAGATGGAGCCCATTACATCGGAACTGCGGCGAGACTGCCCCGAGTAGCGCTAATCTGAGACCACCCCGGGGAACGGGACGTGGCTCAGGAAGCGGACAAGACCTGCGGTTAACTTCAGCGGAATGTGTGTCCCCATCTCTCGGTCCGATATCGACTGTGGCGACATTCGAGCCAAGGACTTTCGGCAGCATCGGCAGTGACCCGCACGGTCTGGATGGCGACGACGATGGCGTGGCGTGCGAGAGCTGAGAGCGCTGGCAGGTTGGTCGCTACGGTCCCGGAGGCAGCGGTCCTACCAGGACCCCTCCTGCGTCGCGTCTACGACCAGCTGACGAGGCCCATCTGCGAGCGTGGAGCCGAGGCGCTGACGTGAGCCGCCGGGTAACGGTCCGAGAATCAACTCATGTCCGCGCGACCGCGCCGATAGGCGGGGTGGGGTCTTCTCGAGGTTGTTACTGATGGCTCCCACCGGTGATGCACTGTCGCGATGAGCCAAGGCATGGGGACCGACGTTGGTTGCGGGCTACACCCGAGACACGGAGCGGCTCGAATTCAGCATCTGACTGGGTCGTTTTCGGTCTACGGTGACCAGGGATTTTAGGGGTTTGCACACCGGCCTAGCCCGTTCGTGTCCGTAGTCAGATGCTCTATCCGTTGAGCTACGAGCGCAGCGGTGCCGGGACCTGATCGCCCTCCGGCAGACTCCGGCGATGTTACCCGCGGACCCGAGCCGATTCTCCTGGTCGGGCGAGAGAGGCAGCAGTAGACTCGCCACCAGCAACCACAGCGACGAACGGGGCACCTTCGCTTCGCCCGATGGGCGGGGAGATGACCGCCAGCTAGCGAGGCAGCCGATGGGCTTGCGGGATCGGTACCAAGCTCGTTCCCCGGGCATGGGCCCGAGCATCACCGACGATCTCGAACAGAGGTGGGAGAAGAGCGGCCGCTACGATCGGGTTGCGGAGGTCACCGATACCCGGCGGGTGACCGACACGGGCACCATCCGCATGTCGTTCGAGGTGGTGGACGACGACCCGTTCCGCTTCAAGCCTGGCCAGTTCGTCGGTATCCAGGCTCGGGTCGGTGACTTCGGCTACCGCAAGAGCCCCTACTGCGTGCTCTCGCCCCCCAACGACGAGCGGACCTTCGAGCTCCTCATCCGGGTCGTGCCCGACGGTCCCCTCTCGCGCCACCTGGCGTCGCTGGAGGTGGGTGACAAGATCAACTTCAGAGGTCCGACCGGCCGCTCCATGGTGCCCAAGGACGACGACACCACCCAGCTGTGCCTCCTCGCGACCGGGGTTGGGATCAGCCCGTTCATGTCGCTGGTCAAGGTGTTGTCCGACCGCGGCTTCGACCGGCCGATCCGGCTCTACTGGGGGCTGCGCCTGGCCGAGGACATCTGCCTGCTCGACGAGCTCGACGAGCTGGTGACCGGCGCCCACGACTTCCGCTACCACATCTCGTTGTCGCAGCCTCCTGAGGACTGGACGGGGCTACGAGGCCGCCTCACCGAGTCGGTGCCGCCCCTGCTCGAGACGCTTGGGGACCGCCGCTTCTACCTCGTGGGCAACGGCGCCATGAACAAGGAGATGGGCGCAGCCTTGTCGGACCTCGGTGTCTCGCGGCACTTCGTCTACGACGAGCCCTACTTCAACACCAAACACCAGCCCGACCCCGACACCGTGCGCGTGATCAGGCAGCGCTTCGTGGCCAACGACCTCTTCTCGCCGGCTGCCCATCAAGAAGCTGGTGGGTGGATGGTGCGCGACCGCCAGAGGTCCTGACCACCGGCTGCCTACACGAGCCCGAGGCGTCGCGAGCACGCCGGCCAGGCGCTCCACCCGGACCGAGCGAGCAACCGCTCCCCCATCTCGATCTGCACCTCTCGGGGGTGGTCGGAGGGGTGACCGACCCCGCCCACCGACTGCCAGGTGGGCAGGTCGAACTGGAGACCTCCGTAGTACCCGTTGCCGGAGTCGCGCTGCCAGTTCCCTCCCGACTCGCACTGCGCCAACGATCGCCAGACGCTGGCGACCGGCAGCGGCGGAGGCAGCGGCGGAGGCGGAGGCGGAGGTGGGGGTGGGAGCGTGGTCGGCGGAGCAGTCAGCACCGGGAGGTTTCGATCGGTCACCGCCCGGAAGCTGAGCCTCTGGGAGAGATCGCCGGCGATGCGGCGAAGCGTCTTTGTCGGAGCGGTCGCTCCCAGAGGGATGCGCGCCAGCTGGTGACGTTCGGTGATGGCGTGAGCTCGGTGCTCGCTCGCCGGGGCCATCGACCGGGCCGTGGCCACGCCGAGGTTGGCGGCGAGGAGCAAGGTGGGGGCCACGAGCAGGCAAGGGCGAGGCGCGCCGAGACGCGCCAGACGTTCACGTCGCATGCATTCCTCCGAGCCCCGGGCGTGACAGAGTGGCAAGCAAGGGAGTGCGAAAAGGCACGGCGTCCGCCGACCCTCATGGCGAATGAAGGAGCCGCGAGGGACGATGCCTGAGCGTCAACAAGCGGGGGAGGGGTCACCCACGCGTGACGCGCTGGGGCTCTAGGTTGTCGGATGTTTGACGGGCACGTTACACGATGACGATCCTGCCGCAAGGATTTGCGGCCTTCGCGCCGTACGCGGAGAGGGTGGGATTTGAACCCACGGTGGACCTTGCGGCCCACAACGCCTTAGCAGGGCGCCCCGATCAACCTGGCTCCGGCACCTCTCCCTGCGGCCACTGTACTGAAACCCTCGACAGCCGCGGACGCCACGCCATGGCGCCCGGCGTCGTCGACCGGCGAGCTTCGAGGCGCGCGGCGTCAACTCTGCGCTGGCCGGGCCTCCACCACCTCGATGCCCGCCAGCTCGTCCTCGGGGATGCGGTGGGGGTTGTCGGAGAGCACGACGGTGCCGGCGCTGGCGTCGGTCATGACCGCAAGTGCTCGCTCGAGCGACAGCGTTGGCGCACCGGTCCCCCGGCCATCGAGGGTCTCCCCGGTGCACAGCAGCTGCAAGCCCACCAGGGGCTCGAGCGGCGCGACCGGGAAGTCGGACCCGGCCACCACCCGCACCCCGGCGTCGACCAGGGCGTCCCAACGGTACGCGTGCTCCCATCGCTGCTCCCCGAGGGCCGCTCGGGCGGTACGGGCGTCGGCCACCGCAAAGGAGGGTTGGATGCACGCCACCACTCCCAGATCGGCCATGCGCCGCACCAGGTCGGGGGCCAGCACCTGGGCGTGTTCGATCCGCGGGGCAGCGGCGGGGCAGTCGCTGCCGAAAAGTCGTTCGTAGCCGTCGAGGACCACCTCGATGGCCCGGTCGCCGATGGCGTGGGTGGCGATGGTCCACCCTGCCTCGGCGAAGGGATCAGCGCGGCGCGCCAAGGTGTCGGCGTCGAGGAACAAAATGCCGGTGTCGTCGGGGGCGTCGGAGAAGGGTTGGCGCATGGCGCAGGTGCGAGGGCCCAGCCACCCGTCGGCATAGAACTTCACCCCGACGAGCTCCAGCCACGGGTCACCGGTGCGCTGCATCCGGTCGACGTCGGCGATGCCGCTGGCCACGAAGAGCCGGACCCGAACCGCCAAGGGCCTCCGCGCCCGAAGCGCCAACAGCGCCTCGAGGTAGTTCCAGTCGTGCATGCCCGCTTCCGTCACCTCCACCAGGCCGGCGGCCGCCGCCCGGTCGAGCGCTCGTTCGAGCCCACCCCGCAATCTGTCGTCGAGCACCACGGGCCGCTCGGGCTCGTCCATCGGGGTCGACCAGTGCTCGCTCACCCGGCGGTGGTAGGCCCGCACCCCCTCCGGATCGGCCGGGTCGCCGCAGGGGTCCGCTCGACCGGCGGCCACCCGGAGCAGGTGAGCGTGGTGATCGACGAAGCCCGGCCCCTCCCAGCTCACCGTCGGCGCACGATCGCCACGGTGGCATGGGGGGATTGCGGGTCGAACAGCAGCGCCACCGGCGCCGACGCGTCGTGCGGCTCGCCGGACGCCTCGACGACGACCGCGGCCTCGTCCCGAGGGGCCTCGAGCACCTCACGTAGCCCCAACATCGCCGCCGCCACCACGGCTCCGCTCGCCGAGTGCCGTCGCACGGCGCTCAGGCCGTGCGCGTCCCCGCCCTGGGCGTCCCGGGGACGCCAGCTGTCGATGGCGGCGAGCTCATCGGGGTCGTAGAGCCACTCCTCGCCGCTCATGGCGACGGGAACGACAGCACGGAGCCGGGGCCGATGCCGAGTCGCGGGAGATCGCCCTGCGCCACCTCGACGGCGTGGACGTAGGGCCGGGCGGCGGCGTAGCGGGGGCAGTCGGCCACCTCGTCAGGGCAGGGCTCCATGTCGGCGGCCGACACGAACCGTCCGTGCAGATCGAAAAATGCGATGGAGAGCGGGATGCGGGTGTTACGCATGAAGAATCGGCCGGTGGTGGGTGACGGGAAGCGGAACACCATGGCGTCGTAGCCCCGCAGGTCGGACTGCTCCATCAGGCCCTGGTTCCGGCTGGCCTGATCGGCGGCCAGCAGCGCCACGCCGTCGACGACGCGGCCGTCGGCGCTGGTCACGCGAAAGCCCACCTCGCCGAAGCCGGGCAGAGGGCGGCGCTCGACACCGACGGTGGTGGAGGGCGCCTCGGTGGAGGGCGCCGGCGTCGATGCCGAGGCGTCGATCGGTCCCGACGGGGAGCCGCTCGACCGAGACGGCGTCGACGACGACGTCGACGAGCGCTGGGCCGCGGTCGTGGCCGGCGCCGGCGGCAGGGTCGTCACCGGGAGCGCCGCCTCGCCCTCGCCGTCGACCTCGACGGGCGCGTCCAGCTCGACGGTGGTCGTGGCCGAGGTGTCGCCCGCCGGCACGAGCAGCGGGTCGGGGGGGTTGTCGGCCCCGCGCACGAGGAAGGCCAGCACGCCGGCGATCAGCACCGCCCAGATCGCACGGCCCAGCCAGACCAGGCGGGACTCCTCGCCGACCCCTGATCCTCCGCCTCGCCCCGGGCCGACCTCCTCGACCCGTTCGCCCCTAGCGGCGCTCATTCGCCCGGTCGCGAGCGGTGGTAGGACTCGGTGTCGGTGGGAAAGGCGCCGGAGCGTACGTCGCTGGCAAAGGCGGCGAGGGCCTTGACCCCTTCGGCCTTGAGCTCGGCGTAGCGGCGCACGAAGCG
>JALYGD010000239.1 GCA_030777265.1 Actinomycetota bacterium
CGAGGAACACGCACCGCCAGGCCGGCGCGGGCCATCTCCGCCTTCACGTCGGGGATGCGCAGCTCGCCGAAATGAAAGATCGACGCGGCGAGCACCGCGCTGGCCCTGCCTTGGCGCACTGCCTCCACCATGTGGGCCGCCGTTCCCGCTCCCCCACTCGCAATCACGGGGACGTTGACCGCCGCGGTTACCGCGGCGAGTAGCTCGAGATCGAACCCCGCCTTCGTCCCGTCGCGGTCCATCGAGGTGAGCAGGATCTCGCCTGCGCCACGCACTTCGCACTCGGCCGCCCAAGCGACCGCGTCGACTCCTGTCGGAGTCCGCCCGCCGTGCACGTACACTTCCCAGGCCTCCTCCGTCGCAGTGCGGCGGCGGGCGTCTATGGCCGCGACGACGCACTGGGCGCCGAAGGCGTCGGCGGCTTCTGACAGCACCTCCGGCCGCTGGACAGCGGCGGTGTTCAACGCGACCTTGTCGGATCCGGCGCGAAGCATCCGGCGCACATCATCGGTCGACCGGATACCTCCACCCACCGTGAGCGGGATGAAGACCTGCTCGGCGGTGCGGGCGACCACGTCGACCATGGTCTCGCGGCCTTCGGCGGAGGCGGTGATGTCGAGGAAGACAAGCTCGTCGGCGCCCTCCGCGTCGTAGACGGCGGCGAGCTCGACGGGGTCACCGGCGTCCCGCAACTCCACGAACCGGATGCCTTTCACGACTCGACCCGCGTCGACGTCGAGGCAGGGGACGACCCGGACGGCGAGCCGGCCGGCGGCTACGTCCGCAGCCTTCATGGCACCTCCCGGACCTCGGCGAGCGCCTCCTCCAGAGTGAACCGGCCGGCATAGAGGGCCTTGCCGACGATGGCGCCATCGACCCCTTGATGGCAGGCGGCGAGGGCTCGGAGGTCGGAGACGCTTGCGACCCCCCCGGAGGCGGTGACCCGGGCGGAGGTGGCGTCGGCGACGGCGGCCAGCATCTCGAGGTTGGGACCTTGGAGCATGCCGTCGCGGGTGACGTCGGTGTAGACGAAGCGGGCCACGCCCATGGCGGTGAGGCGCTCCAGGGCCTCGAACAGGTCTCCGGCGGCCTCGGTCCAGCCTCGTGCCTGGAGGGTCCGGCTGCGAGCATCGAGTCCCACCGCGATCGCGTCTCCGAAGCGGTCCAGGCACGTCGCCACGAATGACGGGTCGCGCAGGGCCATGGTCCCGATCACGACACGGCGCGCACCGTAGCCGAGGGTGGCAGCGACGTCGTTGAGGGTGCGGATCCCCCCCGAGGCCTGGACGGGCAGCCCGGTCTCCGCGACGATTTCGGCGACGATGTGGCGATTACGCGGCTGGCCGGTGAAGGCGGCGTCGAGGTCGACGACATGCAACCACGCCGCGCCCGCTTGAGCCCAGCGTCGGGCTGCTGTCACGGGTTCGCTGTCATAGACGGTCAACTCGTCGGCGGCTCCTTGTTGCAGCCGCACGGCCCTGCCGTCCTTGATATCCACCGCTGGGTAGATCACGAATTGCATGGCTACATCCCGCCCACACCCCGTGAGCCCCGCCGAACGACGGCGACCCAGTTGCCAAGCAGGCGGGCGCCTACCTCCGCTGATTTTTCCGGGTGGAATTGAGTGCCCACAACCGCACCGGCCCGTACGAGGCAGGGGAAGGGGTCGGGGTAGGAGCATGTCGCCACCACGTGCGCGGGATCCGAGGGCTGCGCGTAGTAGGAGTGCACGAAGTAGGCCCGCTCCCCCGCAACGTCGCCCAGCAGCGGGTCGTCGCCGTGGCGGGCGGTTCCTTCGATCACGTCCCAGCCGATGTGAGGTACCCGCACCCGATCCGGCAGCCGCACCACCCGGCCCGGTAGGACACCGAGTCCGGGACAGTCGCCTTCTTCGCTGTGCTCGTAGAGCAGTTGCATCCCGACGCAGATCCCGAGGACGTCGCGACCCTCAGCTACCCAGGCGCAAACGAGCTCCGCAAGACCGGCGGCCCGGAGGTTGTAGAGGCAGGTTCCGAAGTGGCCCACACCGGGTACGCAGAGGGCATCGGCCTGATCGGCTATGGCTGCTTCAGAGGTGACGACGACTCTCGCCCCCGCCCGTTCCAGCCCCCGCTGAGCCGAGCGGAGGTTGCCTGCCTCGTAGTCGAGCACCGCCACGAGCGGCGCCTCGCCTCGCGTGTGCGAGCCCGGATCCCTCCCGCCCGCCCGGCCCGCGGCCTCCCGCAGCCCGCTCACAGGACCACCACCGTCGCCGTCTTAGGAGACCTAAGACGCCTCCTCTCGCGTCGCTCCAACGGAGCGACGCTCACCGGGACCACCACCGTCGCCGTCCTAGGAGACCTAAGACGCCTCCTCTCGCGTCGCTCCAACGGAGCGACGCTCACGTCAACACCCCCTTGGTGGAGGGGATGCCACTACCGCTGACCACCACCGCTCTCCGCAACGCCACCGCCACCGCTTTGAACACTGACTCGTGGACGTGGTGGCTGTTGCCCGAGCGAAGCAGGTTGACGTGAACGGTGACCCGCGCGTTGGCGGCGAGCGCCTCGAAGAAGTGCTTGGTCAGCGTCGTCTCGTAGGTCCCGATGATCTCGACCGGGGTCGCGACGTCGTAGACGAGGTAGGGCCGTCCGGACAGGTCGATGACGGCGCGCGTCAGGCATTCGTCGATGGGAACGGTGGCGTCGCCGAAGCGCTCGACGCCGGTGCGGTCGGACCACGCTGCTGCGAGCGCTTGTCCCAAGGCGATACCGACGTCTTCCACGGTGTGGTGGGCGTCGACGTCGAGGTCGCCCTCAGCCAGGACGGTGAGGTCGACCCTGCCGTGGCGGCCGAGTTGCTCGAGCATGTGATCGAAGAACGGCACGCCGGTCGCGATCTTGGTCAGCCCGCTTCCATCGAGGGTGAGGTCGACCACGACGCGCGTCTCACGCGTCGTGCGCTCGAT
>JALYGD010000240.1 GCA_030777265.1 Actinomycetota bacterium
AAGCGAGCCCGGTGTTATGGGGCGGTCAAGCGGCTGACCCATTGAGACCGCACCGGTCCCCGGGTGGTCCCGGAGTCCTCGCGACTCGATCGAGACAGCGGTTGCCCTCCGAACGTCATGTGCGCCACCGACCTTTCGTCGCAGGGTGAAGCGCCTGGGCGCTCGGTCGGCCCGAGCCGTCGCGCCGGTAAGATCGCCCGCTAGTTGCCGTAGCCCACTCGGCAGCTCTTCCTCTTCGGCGTTGATCGCAGCGGTCTGGTTTGCAGGCTTGAAACCGCCGGCGACCCCGTGAGCGAGCGCACAGTGTCGCAGACACCTCCCGCCTCCGGCTGATTCGTTGTGCTCCTTCCTGGGTTCCGACGCCAGGCCCGGCCTACTGCTGACGGAGAGACGAGGCGAGCTGTGTGCTCGACATGCGATGGGCAGGCAGAGCGCTGGCAAGGAGGCCGACGACGATGGTGCCGACCGCGACACCCGCAATCGCAGGCAACGAGATATCGATCGTCGGCAGGACCCCGATGTCGACAGCGAAGGTGCGGTAGAGCACCCGCCCGGCGGCAACACCCAAGGGCACACCCACGGCGACGGCCAGTGAAGCGACGGTGAGCGCATGCCAGCGGACGGAGGACGCGACCTGGCGTGATGTGCAGCCGAGCGCACCGAGGATGGCCAATTCGCGCCGCCGCGCTCGCGTCGCCACCTCGATGCCGGTGGCCAAGCCCCCCGCCATGGCCAGCGCGAAGAACGCGCCCAGCCCGATGGGCAGGCGGCGCATGCTGGCGACGTCGGCGATGGCAGCTGGCCGTACCGGTTCGGGATAGAAGAACGAGTCGAAGTCGTTGCGGTCCCACGACAGGCGTTCGTCGGCGTCGATGGAGGCGAGGAAGTCGTCGACGTCAACACTCTCAGCGAGGTCGATGGCGAGGAAGGAGCCCGGACCTGTCTCGGCGAGCGAGCCGGGTGGCAGCCCTTGTGCCTCCTCCGCGCCCGCAAGGAGGTCGGCGAAGAAGCGCTCCGACAGCAGGGCGCCCCTGCCCGTCGCGGCACGGTCGGATTGGTACGGGCCCACAGGGGGGAGCACGACCAACCCGGTGACCGTTGCCGCTGCCTCGCCGTATGAGGTCACGACGGACACGGTGTCGCCGACCTCGAGGCCGATTTCGTCCGCGCTCTCGGCTCCCAGAGCGATCTCTCCTGGACCGTCGGGCCGCTCGCCGTCGATCACCGGCGTACGCAGCCCTGTGAAGTTCTCTCGCGCCGCGACGCTCGCTACCGTCTGGCCCTCGATAGTCACCGATCCGAGCGCGGCCAGCCCCCAATGCTCGACCTCTGGGCGCTGGAGCGAAGTGGCGATGGCGTTCGGGTCCGCTCCGCCGTAGCCGTAGCCGATGATCACGCCCAAGTCGTACGGCCAGCCGTAGCGAGCGGGCGTGCCAACGAGAGCGTTGACGCTGGTGGCGAACACGAGGCTGGCAACCATGGCGAGGACTGCCGCAACCGACCCCGCCACTACGACCCGTGCCCCGATGCCTCTGGTGGCCGCCCGTATGCCGAGCCCAAGCGCGGGGTGCACCATTTTCGAGATTCGCAGCAGGGTGGACGGCCGTTGTGCCGCCGATGCCGCCGTCGCCCTCGTCACGATCCAGGCAATCGCCATCACTCCGGCGAGAAGCGCGGTCAACGCCGCGCCTGCGACGCCAGCGAGTACCGAGCCGGACAGCCCGTACCGGGGGTCGGGTTCGAGCACGCCTACGCTCCCGACAGCGCCGATCCCCGATCCCGCCAGGCCGAGAGCGACCACACCGACGAGTCCGACCGCGACGCTCGCTGCCAGTGGTATGGCGAGGGCAAGGCACCGCTGCAGACGGGTGACACCAAGCTGGCGCCAGATGTCCTGGTGCGCCTGCTCTTGGCGAGCGACTCGTAGCGCGCTCATTAGTGCCAGCACCACGGTCGCCAGACCCGCTACCAGTCCGAACAGCCTCAGCGCCGTGACTGCGGGGCGGAGCGATTGGTCGACTCGGGTTCGCTCGTCGAGCGTGGAGGTGGGGATGAGGAAGTAGCCGATGTCGTTCTCACGGAGCACAGTGGGAAGGCGTTGATTCTCCTCCTCGAAGCGATCCACGAGTGCATCCGCGACCGCGCCGATGGCGGATTCGCCACCGGCGACCTGCAATGAGAAGTAGCGATAGGCCAAAGCGCAATCAGACGGGAAGACGGCGAGGAGGTGCTCCTCGATAGTCAAGTCCTGGCTAGTTACGACGGGATTGAAGGTGCAGGTGAACTGGTCGCCCACTGCCGGCGTGATGAGCAGGATCGACTGCGGGTAGAGCTCGTCGGGTAGCACGTCGCCGGCGAGCGTGCCGATGCCCACCACTCGAGCCGTCGAGCGCCCGATCGGCTCCACGACGTCGTCGCGTGCCGGGCTAACTCCGGGGGTGTTGAAGGAGGGACGGAAGAACGCGAGCGTGATCTCGGCGCCCACCTCGAGCCCGAGCTCGTCGGCTGCGTGACGGTTGAGGAAAACCTCTGCGCCGTCGCGCAACATGCGGCCCTCCTGGACGACGGGCCGGTCCTGCTTGACGTACCGACCGTCCGAAGACATGCGCACCTGCACGCCGGCATTGTCGATCTCCGCCTGCGTGACCGGACGCCCCGGATCGATGCCGGCGACAAGGAGATCGTCGGTCGAGTACCCGGTCACGCCCGGTGTGGTGGTGATCAGCTCTGCGGCGCGGGCATCGCTCAGGCTCGGGTTGACCACCAGGTCGCCGACGTTCGCCTCCGCCAGGTACGACGGGAATGTGTTCTCCGTGCGCGCCGCCACTTCGAAGGCTACGAGCGAGACGCCCATGCCGATGGCGAGGACGACGGCGAGACCGACGAGCCCGCGAAGTCTGTGGCGGAGGCCCGCCCGAGCAAGCGTCCACGCCACGACCACCCTGCGATCGTACGAGCGGCGAAACGCCGGCGGAAGGGCACCAGCCCTACCCATGATGGTGGTGCCAGCACGAGGCGGGTCATGGCCGCTCGTGCTTACGACGAGATCACCTTGGGAACCGACCCGGCGCTCTTCGCGAGGTCAGCCTTCGAAACCGCCGGGAGAGCAACCCTATCCCCCTGTTCCCGGCCGCTTCGGGCA
>JALYGD010000241.1 GCA_030777265.1 Actinomycetota bacterium
CAGCGATCCCGGCACGCGCTCATAACCGCGCGGGAGGAGGAACGTCAACGCATCCGGCGGGACCTCCATGACGGGCTCGGCCCGACGCTGGCGGGAGTCGCCCACCGGCTTGGACGGCTCCGGACCACCGCTGGGCATGAGCCTGACCTTTCGGACGGATTGGCCTCATCGGAGTCTGAGGTACGTCGCGCCTTCGACGACGTCAGACGGCTCGTCCGTGGTCTTCGCCCTCCTGTGCTCGACCAGCTGGGATTGGTCGGCGCCATCGAAGTCACCGCCGAAAACCTTGGGCTCGACATCACGATCGCCGCTGGAGCGCCGCCGAGACTTCCGGCGGCGGTCGAGGTGGCGGCGTATCGGATCCTTTCCGAGGCACTCTCCAATGTCGCTCGCCATGCGGCCGTGGATCGCGCGCACGTAACTATTGCAGTTGTCCAAGGAGACCTCATGGTCGAGCTCGTCGACTGCGGCGTCGGCCTCCCGGAGGATTTCCGCTCCGGTGTCGGCGTTCAGTCGATGCGAGAGCGTGCCGCTGAGCTGGGTGGCACCTGCAGACTCCGTGGCGGCGACGGCGCCGTGGGGACCGTGGTCACGGCTCGGCTTCCCCTCAACCTGGTTGCTCCCGGATGATCCGCGTCGTGGTGGTGGACGACCACCTCTTCTACCGTGAAGGGGTCCGCACTCTCCTTGGCGACTTCGGAGACATCGAGGTGACGGGGGAAGCGGCCCGTGGCGACGAGGTCATTGATCTGCTCACGCAGGTGCAAGCTGATGTGGTGCTGCTGGACCTCGGGCTCCCGGGGCGTAGCGGCCTAGCCTTGCTGCCGGAGATCAAGCTGCGCTGGCCCCGGATGGCCGTTGTTGTCGTCACCATGGACGACGAGGACAGCTCGGTGCGAACCGCCCTCCAGCGGGGTGCGGCTGGGTATCTGCTCAAGGATGCGAGCGCCACTGAGTTGCACCGCGCCCTGACCGCTGCCGCCGAAGGACAGTTCACCCTGTCGTCGTCGCTGACCTCTCGGGTTCCAGGCCTCATGGGGGGCCGGGAAGACCGCTCGCCAGCCCGGGGTGTTCCTTCGCTCACTCCGCGGGAGCGCTCCATCATGGAGCTTCTCGCGAAGGGTCGGTCGAACGACGACATAGCCCGGAGTTTCGGCGTATCCACCAAGACCGTGAGGAATCAGCTCAGCCTGCTGTACACAAAGCTCGCCGTGAGCGATCGAAGCCAGGCGGTCCTGTTGGCGCGCGACCTCGGCTTCGGTTGACACACTCGTCGACTGCCGTTGCGCTCGTTGGCGAAGCGCCACAGCGCAGAGCCGAGCTGACCCTGTCGGGGCCCACGGGGGAGGCCGCCGCCGGCCTCCCGGCGGCTCCACGATGTTGCCACTCCGGGGCGCGGCACACCCAATCCCTGGATCAAACGCTGGGCGCTCTACATCGGCGCCGCCACTACGTTTCGCCGCCAATCGATCCGACCCTGTCGCGCGAGTCCGGGGATACCCTCTTATCCCGAAACGCCGGCTGGGAGCACACATGAGCAACCCAGCTACCACGGTTGGCCACGACGAGGCCAGGCGTCACTCAGGCATCTCAGTCCCCCGCGCTGGCTCGCCGTCGTAGTGGTGAGACCCTGGGGGCCGCCACCCCGCACCAGCTGGCCGAGGCGACGCGCTCCCCGCTCGCTCGACGGCAAGGCGCCAGGCCATCGGCTTGCGGGTCATATCCAGACAGCGGGCTCTACAGGGGTCGACGGCGTCAGTCATTCTGCGGAGCGGGGAGTTCCACGATGTCGGCGTAGACGACACGGTCGGCGAAGATGCCGCGGATGTGTGGTTCCCGCTCGTCTGTGTCGAGCCGGCCGGTGTCGTCGTCGGCGGCGAAGTGCTCGTACTCCCGAACCACGAGGCGTAGACGGCCCAGGGCCGCCTGGTCGGAGGGCAGTTCGACGGCGCCCGACCACAGCTCGTATCCCTGCAGCGTGATGACCGGCACGTCGCCGACGCCCTTGACCACCGACGGGTCCACGTCGATCATTTCCGGAATCCTCGCCTCCTCGATCATCGGAAGGTTGTGACGGGAGATGATGCGCCCCCCCCGCGACCGAAACCGCTCGTTGCTGCGGATCAGGCTGTCCCTCGACCGGAACAGGCTGGGTATGTCGGGCGGGATCCACGACACATCAGGCATGCCGTCGGACAGGACCACGGGGTTCGGGGGGCGGTCGGGCGCCGGCGTGACTCGTTCCCATCCCAGGTCCCCGGGGGTCTCGCCGTCGTGGTGCTCGAGCGTGACCTCCACGCGGTTGGAGTACGGGCCGTCCGGCGCTGGCCCGTACAGGGTGACATCCAGCGTGGTCGCACCACGGAAGGAGACGGTAAGGGTGCGGGGCGGCAGCAGCTGGGCGAAGTCTGTCTGCACGACTCGGGAAACCTTCAGCCCAGGGCCGACGGAGTCCCTTTGGTATCGAGCCAGGACCAGCTGTACGAAGGGAAAGTACGACGGTGACGACTTCGCCACGAGGTCGATGTCGCAGAACCACAGTCTGCGGTCCTCGTCGTACTCGGGCTCGAAAGCCACCACGCCGACCGCTGCTCCCGATTGGTCGGTCCCTGTGGTCTCGTCGAGCGTGACGCTGTCGTCGTGGTCGACGGAGTTGGCGAAATGCTTCGCCTCCAGGGCCGTGCCCGGTATGGCCGAATCCCAAGCCGGGTCGATCCCGAAGCGACTCACCAGCTTGGTCATGGCCGTCGGCAGCGCGCCGGAGGGCGCCAGCACCACCCCCAGCTTCTCTCCCTCCCCGGAGCTGTACCAGGGCCGCGACATCCAGACCCGCAGACCACCACCGCCTCGGGTACGGGACAAGGTGGTCCACTTCGGACCGACCCGGCTCGAGGTCCATTTGAACGACGGCACCACGTACAAGACCCTTGGGGCGTCGGGGCGGGCCGAGCTGCGGATGTTCACTCGGACGTCCGGTCCCTGTCGGGTAATCGAAGCCGCGTCGGCGGTGACGGATGCCGGAAAGTATTCGCGGAAGCGAGTCGTGCCGGTGAGGCGATAGTTGACCCATCGGTGCTTCGTGTCGCCGAACTCGTGCTTCACCCGATCGGCGCGCGAGTCGTCGCCGGGAAACCCCATCCCCCCCTCGCCGGGAACGGGGAGTGTCCCGTCCGCGCCGGGGGGCTCCTCCGCCCACGGATCGGGCTCAGCGACGCCGCTTTCGACCCTCACTGAAACGACGTGGCCCCGACCCTCGAGCGTCTGGGGAGCGGTCTGAGAGAGCGAGTCGACTTGGTCGGACCAAGACGCGTGGAGGTCGAGTTGGCCGGTGCTCTTCACGCTGAGGAACGCCTTTCCGAACACTTCGGCGAACGTGTCGCCCGGTCCCCGCATCGATCTCAGGCGCACTGAAGGCGGGCAGAGGGGCCTCTGCACGGCGTGGACCAGGACCAGCTCCCGGAAAGGCGAAATCATCCAGTGACCCCCTGTCTGGGCCATCTCGGAGTCGGCGTCGTCACTGTCGGCGAGCCACCGTTGCCAGACGGCCATGACGTCCAGCCCGCCCTCGGGCAAGCCGGAGCTGTACCGCACCGTCACCACGTCGGCCTTTCCGAGGAACACGGTGAGCACCCGTTCTGTCTCGTTCCAGTCCACATCTGTACCAGGCGGATCGAAGGTGACGTGGCAGTCGCCGTCGAGAACTCCGCCCGGCTTCTCGGCAATGCGCAGGACGAGCGGCGCCAAGTCGGGCCAGTCCCCGCTGAAGTCACAATGGGAGAGCGACTCCCCGGGCAGCCCCCGGAAGGCCACGCCGCGGCTCATGGGGTCGGGCAGGTAGGGGAGATCCATGACCGGTGAGGTGTTGATCAGGTAGGCGCCCGTCGCCACGGCCTCCGCGGACGCATCCGGAGGAACCGCGCCCGCGACCATCGCCGAGCCCTCGGCATCCTTCAGCGTCCCCGCCTCCCGGGCGGCTTTGATGAACTCGGGCCCTGGCTGACCATCGGGTCCGAAGGCGGCGTCGAAACAGCCGTGGGTCTCCGCCAGCAGCTGCGACGTCTTCGGCGGCACGACGTGGCGGTCGTTGGACGGCTGAAACGCGGGATTGACGGTCGCGTACTCGGTAGCCGATCGGTCGAAGTCGCTGCGGATGACCATGCGTTCCACCGACTCGCCCTCCCGGAACTTCGCCCTGGGGACGATCGCCGGTGGCGGAACCGGCTCAAAGCGGTTGTAGAGCAAGGGCTCGGAGGCATGGGCGTCGTCGGGATCGTCGAAGCCCATGCTGTTGCCGGCCAGGTCGACGGCTCGGGCGCGGAACGCGTACCGCTGGCCGAAGCGGAGGCGGGGAAGGGAGCCTTCGACCGGGACGAAGCCGGTCTCCAGCTTGAACTCGGTCTCCAGCTGGGGCTGGTACCGCTCGATCTTCTCGTCTTGGGTGAGGCGGTCAACCGACTCGCTGGGCAGGATGGTTCGCCCCGGTCGCTTGGCCACGACGCTCCAGCCGTCCCAACGGCACAACGTCTCGTGCAGGTAGAGGTCGCTGTCCTTGTCGTCGGCGGAGGTGGCCGACGCCGATTTCACGTAGCCCTCATCGACGATCGGCTGGTCCGGCGGGCTGACGTCGAACGTCCCTCCGGACGGCAGATGGACGCGGTAGCTGCCCTTGCGACGGCACAGCGAACGCCAAATTCCGTCCTCGTCGCGGACGTCGAGGCGGTAGCCGCGGAGGAGGTGGTCGGCATGGTGGACCAGGTCGCCGACATCGGTGCCGGCTCGGGCCTGCTCCTCGAGGAGCCGAGCGGCCAGTGCCGACGCCCGGTCCGTCTTGATGAGGGCCACGCCCGCCGAGCGCAACGCAGGAAGTCCCGCCCGGTCCGGCGTGTCGAAGGAGACGCCCATCACCGAGTTCTCACCATGGACGGAGAGGAGCTCCGAAGCCATGTTCACCAGCTTCAGGGCGGCCCCGTCGGCATCCGTCTGCACGAGGTGGAACCGCAGGGGCTCAGCCATGCCCTCGAACCGGTCGTGGGCCCCCTCCAGCCGCAGCATGCCGTCGGCCAGGTCACCTTCGGGCTTCGAGGCGGCGCGAAAGGAGGTCGCCGTCCGTTGATACCGGGTGCCCGGCGTCAGCAATGTTCTGGAGCCGGCAAACTGAGGAACGGGGCCGGGGGAAGGCGCCAGTCGAAGCACACCGCTGGGCGGCCCGAGGTGGTCGACCACGAGGTCGACCACCAGGCCCAGCCGGCGCAGAAGCACCGGGTAGTCGCCCAGGATGCTCAGCATCTGGTGGAAGTCGAAGGTGGGGACCTTGGGCGGCGGGGGGATCTTGGTGGTGTCGCGCTCCTGCATGTAGGGCTGGATCATCTCGGGACGGTCGTAGAACCGGTGGGCCTGGTAGAAGTCCATGGCCGCCTGGCTGGCGAAGTGAAACGCCCCGGGGTCCGCCCCCGGGTCGACCACCCGGCTATCGGCGAAAGCGCCGTCGAGGGCCTGGAATCGCCTTCCTGAGCCGCCGACAACCAGCGCTTTCAGTCGGTCCGGGTCCGTTCGTCTAAGTCGTTGCAGTGCGCCGGGGCCGTGGGGCAGCCGATAGTGACCGAGGACGGAACCAAGATCGTCCACCAGCCGTTTGAGGGTGCCCTCCCCACCCTCGCCCACCAGTGGCAGGTCCGCCGGCGAGAACCGGGCGATCTCCCTGTAGATGCCGCTCAGGTAGGCCATGACCCCGGCGACGGGGAAGCTGCGGATGTTGCGGAGGGCGAAGTCTTTGAACTCGAAGGGTCGCACGAACGTCGTCCCCGTGAACAGCATCTCCCACAAGCCGCTGTCCGCCGGCGGGCTCTCCCGAGAGGCCGGGATCCCACCAGTCTGTCCGTCGACGAGCACCTGGAAGGTGGTGGCATTGACCGACTGGGGCCAGTCGAGGAAGTCGGGGAAACTGTCCAGGCGAGGGGGGTCCTGCCCGTTCACGCGCAGCCTCGGCGTCAGCATCGCCGACAGTCTCGGCTTTCCGTCCGGGCCCAGGCCGTTCGGTAGGGCCGTCCACACCATCTCCTGCGAAAGGGTCATAGCTTCCTTCTTTCAGGCGAAGGCCTGGCAGTACTTGGCCCAGGGGTCGTAGTCCGGTTCAGGCTCCATGAGCTGGGCGAAGGTGGGGTCGCCGTTGGAACCGGCGAACTTGCGCTCACAGCTGATCTCAACGGGAATGGACACGAGCGCCACCTCGATCTCCATCGTGAGCGTGGCCCGGCCCACGCACTTGCCCGAACTGAACTCGAATGTCAAGCCAAGGTTCAGCTCGATGCTCACCGAAACCAGGCCCAGGACGTCGACCTCGCCGCCCATACGAACGAACCCGGTGAGGGTGGCCTTGTCATTCTGCATCTTGAAGTAGATGCCGCCCATGACGTAAATGCTGCCGCTGGCCACACCGAAGTTCACCGACAGGCTGGCGCCGAACTCGAACGACGCCTCGAGGGTCTGGACCCCGTCAGGGTCGACGGTGACGCCGAAGAACCCCCCTCCGCCGATGGCCGAAACGGTGAGGAGGAACGGGCTCTGACGCTCACCGAAGGTGAAACGTACGCTGAGCGGGTCGCCGAGAAATGGCACGGTCACACCCGCGCCCATGCTCAGGTTCTGGAGGCTGAAGACGCCGAAGCCGATGTCGGGCAGCGCCATGGAGTAGCTGGCGGCGATTCCCTTCTCCGAGACGTCAAGTGCGGGTGGGTCGCTGAAGCCGTCGAGGGGAATGAGATCCCGCAAGGCCTCGACGAAGGAGAGCACGCCGACGAACTCCAAGCCGTCGAACTCGCAGTTGACGTCGGCCTTGGCCCCGGTGGCGGCGGTGAACTCCAGCTTGTTGAAGTGCAGCTTGAGGAAGCCCTCCACGGGAAGGAGGTTGATCGAGAAGTTGTGCAGCCGGCAGGCGATGTCCATCCTGGGCTGAGGCGAGAGCTTGGTCTTGGCCTCCATCGCGACGTCGATGGTGAGGGTCGCGGACTTGTCCTTGTTGGCGGCCACGAAGATTGACTGGTCCGGATCCTTGGCGTCGGGCCAGTGGGTGAGCTGGGGCTTCCACTGGAACCGGAACTTCAGCTCATCCGGCAGCTGCAGGGCCTTCTCGAGGCCGCTTACGAAGTCTTCGACCTTGCTGAGATCGAGAAGCACGCGGTCGACTCCGGCCAGCAGCGACTTCCTGGCCTCGCTCGGCACCTCCGGCAGCCCAGCGACGGCGGTGCGGAGCGTGGCCAGCTTCCCCACCAGCGGCGGAAGCACGTCGTGGAGACCCGCGCCCTCCGCCGGCGGCGTGGCCGACATCAGCCCGCCGATGGCCGCGCCTATCAAGGCGATCTGGTCGGTCACCCCCTTGCAGATCTGGTCGATGCCGGATGAGGTCGTCGCCGCCTTAACCGCGGTGACGCGGTGGCCGAGCTCCGAAAGCTGCTTGAGGAACGCGTCCGCGACGCCCAGCGTCTCCGTCAGGAACCGGGGGACGCTGTCGAGCTCGTCCAGGCCCACCGCCTCGATGACCTCTGCCAGGTCTACGACGCCGAACATCTTGGCGTCGAGGGACTGGAAGAAGGTCGCCGGGTCGAAGCGACTGGCGGCCAGCTCGCTGACGGAGCCCCCGACTGGGCCTATGAGCCGGGATATACCCGACACCTCGAAGTTGGGTTGGACCATTGCGCCCGAGCGATCGCCGCCCGAGCTGAAGTCCATGACGGTGCGCTCGACCAAGTTGAGGAAGACCTGGCCCTTGGTGCCATCCGGGTTCCCGGGCCCGGGTAGGCCCTTCTGGAGGAACTCCTCGGCGAACTGCACCTCGGCGATGCCGTCCGAGCCAGTCAGTCCCTTTATGGCCGGGACCACCACCTTGGCTCTGGCTACTCGGGGGTAGAACTTGGGCCGGTCCACACCGGCCAGTTCGTCGTCCCGTACGTGGGCGCCGAGGACCAGCTCGACGGCATCGAACGAGGTGTCGCCCGGTTCCACGCTCTCCGCGAGGGCCACCCGCTGTCCCGAAAGGGCGACGGTGCGCTGGCTCTCCTTCGACTCGTACTCTTCCCTGACCTTCTCCAGGATCGGCCGGTTCCGGGCGTGGTCGTTAGAAACGAACACGAGCGGTGCGGTGAACTCTGACCGGTTGGCCTCGCCGTCCTCGGCCACCAGATGGAACCGGAACTCGGCGCCCCCGACCTTGGGCCAGAACAGGTCCTGGCCCTGGCCGTTGATGTGCGAGTCCCCCGGGTTCTCGAGGTCCGGGGTGACCAGCGTGGCGATGCGGACGCTGGAGAAGGGCATCTCGTGGTCGTAGCGGTGATTCGCGGGGCTGGGGGTCTTCAGGTTCGGGTTCCCGTAGGTCATCAGGGGCTGGCGGACGACGATGTACATCCGCTGGCGAAGGATGGCGGGATTGCCGGGTAGGTCGTGGAACTTGCGCTCGGTCACCTTGACCAGTGACGCCCGGTGCCCGAATGGGAACAGGAACCCGCGGTACACGACCCGTACGTAGTGATCCCGGGCCATGGTGGAGCGGTGCCGCCATTCCTCGACCGCGATGGAGCTGTGAGGTGGGTCCCACCGGCCTCGGCTGTCCAGCCAGGAGCCCAGGGAAGTGAGCATCAGCCGGTGCACGTCGATGGGCAGCGGCTCATAGTCCGCGGGGAGCTTGAAGTCGGCCTTCATGTTGAAGTTCGCCGACAGGTGCACGATCTCCCACCGGTCGCCGGCATCCAGAGACATGCGGAAGGGGTCTTGAAGACCGCGGCTTGGTCGACGGATTCCCGGGGAGGTGCTGAAGTGCTGGCGTGCCCAGATGGCCCTGATGGTGCGCAGGCGGTGGTCGTCCTCCTGGATGATCATCCCGTCCTGAGTGACGAGGCGAGTGGCCAGCCGGGTGTGCCACAGTTCACAGCGGCCGGTGGCCGGCGAACGGACCGGCAGCGCGGCGTGGACCCAGGCGGCCGACCGGTTGGGGGAAACCAGTAGGCGGAACGGGACTTCGAGGGCGGTCTCCATCTCGCTCCCCGGAGCTCGGGGGTCGTGGAGCTTCGGTTTCAGCACCACCCCGGGAAACTTGCCGCCGCCCGCACTGAACCTCTCGTCGACGACCACCCGCCTCGGTCTGGCGAGGACCGAGGCCTTCGGCTCGGAGCCGGTCGGCGGCAGCAAAAGCACCGGCATCAGGTCGGAGTCGTCTTCCCAGCGCTGCAGCCGCGCCTGGGCTCGAACCCGGTCGACTCCCGAGAGGCCGGCAGGCCGGGCCAATGCCGCCCGCAGCTCCGATACCCGCGCCGGACGGAACTGGCTAGGCCTGGCCTCCGCAGGCGGCGGCAAGGCGGTCGAGGCCACGCTCAGCTCGAGCCCTCGGCAGGCGTCGAGCACCTCACCGATCGTGTAGCCGATGCGCGGATGCGCCTTCGGCACCTTGAACACCAACCGGCTGGGCCCTCCCAGCCGGGTCGACACCGGGGGCTCGCCTGCCGTCGGTTCTCCGCCGGTTTCGCTATTCGGTGGCTTCGCCGCGTCCGGGTCCGGAGGTTTGACCTTGAAATCGGGAGTGCTCTGGAAGAACGCCTGCTCGGCGATGCTCTGGCCCTGGAAGTGCAGGATGATGAAGGACTGGTCGCCTGCCGGCTCGAGCGAGAGCTTCGGGGTGACCGTGGCCAATCTCTTGCGTATGAAGCCCACGAACTCGATGGTGACGACCAACAGGTCTTCTGGGCGGACGACGGGGATGGTCCACCGCCGCACCTTGGGCTTGAACGGGTCGGGCTTCAGCACGACGGGCTTCTATCTGACATGGTCGCTCCTCCCCGCCAAGCCGCTGCTCCGCCAGCACCTTCCGGGGCGGGCGGGAAGAGCTCGGAGGTGTTCGCATGAGGTCGCAGGCGCGTCCTGCGGCGAGCATTCCTTTCGAGGCTCGCTGTGTCAAGCAGCACGTTGTTCGACTGACAATGGTCAGAGCCCTGCCCGCCTACAGACGCGCCACCACCCCCGGCAAGCGATCGTCGGGCACCTCGGCGATGACGAAGCCGAGCGGTCCAACCCCCTCCACGATCTGGCGACCGTGGTCTTCGGGGCGCGTGCCGCACGATCTGACGCATGTTCGGGCTCGCCTGGGCCGCGGCGTCCCGAATCGCCGCTGGCTCAGCCATGCGAACAAGAATGCAGAACAGCGATGCGGATCGGCTCTCGCTGAGCCGGCTGATCAGCCTCTGCCCCCACCGCTCGTGGTCGGCGCGCCTACGCCTACCTGCGTCTCCTGGCGGCCCATGGCTATTGAGGCCGACCCTCGCAGCGTCGCAACCCTGCTGTCGAGCAGCTACGTTCGTCGACGTCCCGTCCGATCGCGTCGGGGTAGCGTCGGTCATGGCCACGCTATATCGAGGACCCGTCGCATCTAAGCGAAGGCGGAGGTACCGGTCAAGCTGTTCGGACTCTCGTCGCCGTCTGCGTTCCCGGTTCGCCAGGCGGAACCTTGAACCACTCGCCCCGGGCTGACTGGTACCAAGCGACCGCCGTGTACCGCCCAGGAGAGATCCCGAACGAGTTGTTGGTGGCGAGATAGGACTGAGTTGCGCCGGCCACCAGATTGGTCCCAATGCCATCTTTCCGGAAGGAGCCGTCGAGGTTCTCCCCCTGCGGGCCGGTAAGCGAGGCATCAAGCGAGCTGATGTGGACGTCATGATCGCCGTCGTTACGAACGCTGAAGCCGACCGACACCGGACGGCCCAGCGTCGCCACGGGCGGATGGCTGTGAATGCCCGACGCAAGTCGGACATCGACGTAGCTCGGAATGCTCTTGGAATATGTCTGTAGGCAGAACCCGACCCACTTCTCGCCGGTCGACTCCTTCACTAAACTCGAGGCCGCATCTAGTTCCAGGGTCAGCGCCTTGTCTGGATGGTTGCAGTCCCAAATCTGGACCTTCATCGCTGTACGAGTGTCATATCCAACGGCGACAACCTGGTGGCAGTCCGCGGGATTGGCCGAGTCGGCTATTAGCCCGAGTGGCACGGGGGTTCCCGCATCGATCGCCTTCACAAGCAGTGGAAACTCATCTTGAATCGTCACGTCGAATGCTGACCGGCCAAATGGCACCGGCAGCTTTTGCGTGACGAACTTGACCATGTCAGGGTTCTTAAGAGGGTTGAAACTATCGACCTGCCGCTGAAAGATGTATCCGCGTAAGCGGCCGTTTGGTGGGACCTCCTTGTCGGGGAAGGCACCTGCGACGTGGTTCGGGATGGGGAGGTTCTCGTGGTAGTAGTCGAGCGCGGCGAAGGACATACCCCCACACAGCCCGTATGTCGTGATGGGCGGAAATCCCGCAATGACCTGGATGTTGTTCTTAAAGGCATTGGCGAAGTGAAAGCCGTGGCGGGCGGCGGTGAAGGCGGTGGTCTTGACCGGCACGGGGTTCTCCTGTCGTCGGGACTATGTTTTTTCTAGCTGTGCGGGCCTTCGGGTTCAAGGTTGGCAGCCCTTCTCGTCGAGGCTCCGGATGACAGGTTGGTGAGCTGGCGGAGGGCGCCACTGAATTCGCACCCGGGTCACCCCGTCCACGGCGGCCGTGGATACGAGTCACCATCCGCCTCTGCCGTGAGCGACATCCGGCCCACCCTCGCGAACGGTGTGCATCGACCGACTCATCGTCGTCGTCCGAAGATGACGAGCAGCTGCTCGGCCCTTGAGGAACATCGGAACAGGATCCGGCGGCACGGGCCGCGCCATCAAACCGCGCGGGTAAGCCCGCTCACCTGGCGAAGGAGCACGCAGCCGGGGGTGGCTACGGCTTTGCCTCGTAGGACCCGCGCCGGGCGTGACCCGAACCGCCGTCGCGCTGGCAACTAGCACTGAACGTTCAGCTTCAGGAGCCGCCCGACGCAATCGAGCAGGTTCGGAGGGGCTGTGGTCGGGGTCTCCGAGGCAGCGGCCGGCGTCCGGTTGGGTGCCGGCGTGCCACGGGACGGCACGAATCGCAGGTTCGTCACATACGCGTGGGAGCCGTCGGGCGTTATGGCCACGTCGGCGGGGTACTGGCCCACCGGTATCGTCGCCACCACCTTTTCGGTGGCCGTGTTGATGACCGAAACCGTGTCCGAGCCGATGTTGGTCACGTAGAGCCGGGTGCGGTCCGGGGTGAGGGCTACCGCCGACCGGCTGGTCTCCCACTACGACGGCACTCACCAACGTGTTGGTGGTCGTGTCGAGGACGGCCACGACATCCCGGTCGCGGTTGGCCAGGTAGGCCCGGTTGGGGACAGCGCGAGCGGGCGCCGCCGTGGCAACCAGGAGCGCCGGGCATGTGACGAGCACGGCAACGAAGGAGGCGAGCACGGGGCTCCTTCGACGCCATTGCAGTTGTCTCGGTGCAGACGAAGCGAGCCGGGAGCGTTCCGATGATCGCCACGCAGTCGTGACTCCGGGAAGGAGGCGGTCGTGACTACCTCTGTGGCCGCTTGTACTCATGATCGATTCGCTCTGGTGTATGACCGACCCACAGCACCGCCCCCGATCGCCGACTGGGGCGAACCTATCTCGCAGCGGAAGCGCGTAACAGTGTGGCGTCACCACTTCTGAGGGGGGTTGTTTTCCGCCCCTTGGGGCCGGTGTCCCCGTCTTTCGCCGGCGGCAGACGGCAGTGTCGCAGGTACCCATCATCGCCATGATCGCCGGCGCGCTGGTGGAGGACCGAGAGCGGTGCCTGGCCGCCGCCATGGACGACTACCTGGCCAAGCCGATTCGGGTCAGTGAGCTGGAACGGGTACTCAGCCACTGGCTCGCGAATATTGCTCCAGTGGGTGCCCTGAGTCTCCGCCGGCCGACCAGCGTCCGAGTGGGAGGAGACGGGGATTTACCGGCCCGCTGTCCCCACAAAGCCACCGCCGCCTTCATCGTGTGCCCAACCAGGGCCGGAGCCTGACGCCGATGGCGAGAGGCCGGACCGGAGGTAACGCCAACTATCCCCGACTCGGTATGCCCAGTCCTTGTGTGCCGAGCGCGAGGGGCAAGGAACGGCGCCGGCTTCCACGCAAGAACTTGGCCTGCGCTGCCCGAGCGGGACAGTCGCTCAGCCGGTCGGGTCGAGGCGAACGAGGCTCAACAACGGGACATCGACTCTCACGCGAGACGGGTCGAACCGCGCGCCACGTCGAGCCGGGAGTACTCGAACGCGCTCGACGATCAGCCGTAGGAGGTCCCGTCGCTGCCCGAAATCCGCCTGCGCCCAGAACGCTCTGCAGTCGGGGTGCAGAACAAGCCGCTCCTTGCTGGCTCCGTCGACCGTTGCGTGCAGTCGCTCGACCTCCCGCTCCAGCTTCGTCCGGATCGAACGATATCGCCGCAGGGCAACGGTCCCGCGAACGTAGTAGTCGTCGTCCAACGTCTGCAGCCGGCTCTGCGCTGATCCGAGCTCCGCAAGTGCTCGACCCAGAGACTGGTCGTCGGTCCGTCCGGACTGGCTCAGCAGAGCCGCGCGAAAGGCGGGAGTCGACAGGAGGTCGAGTACCGACCTGGCAACAAGTTCGTCGACGGGCTGGGCCAGGATGCCGAGTTGGTGCCCGGGCCGGCGACCGGCGCACACGTAGCGTTTGGTGCACGAGTCCCGGGGCCGGGACATCATGCGGCCGCCGCAGACCTCGCAGTAGATCAAGCCCGACAACAGATACTTCGTCGGCGTGTTCCTGAGGGTGAGTCGCTCGGGATTCAGGAGGACCGACCGCACGTGGTCCCAGGTCTGGCGGTCGATCGCCTGCCCCCAGGTCGCCGGCGTCAGGGAACCCAGGACCTTTCCTGACGGATCTGTACCGTGCTCCCGCAGGCCGGCGACACGCGCCGAGAGCAGCGCCTTGCGCAGCGCCGGCGCCGTCCAGGGCCGGTCCGTGGCCCCCGGCACGTCGCGAGCGTTCCAGTCCCGTGCGATAGTCATTAGACCTTGGCCCGCCAGTATCCGGCGCGCCGCTTCCCGTACGAGCTCCCGCTCGGCGTCGTCGCGCACGCCCCAGCCCAGCTGGCCTGAGGGCTTCCCCCGCTCCGCGAGCTCCAAGTGTTTGCGGCGGACTCGTCGGCTCCGATCCTCGGACTCCTTGCGAGCCACCGCTCCGACGATGCGCGCGGTGAAGCGCCCATCTGGCGTGGTGAGGTCGTAGTCTCCACCGGCAACAACCGCCACCCGCAAACCGCTGTGCTCCACAAGGTCGATGAAGGCCTCGAGCTCTTTCGGCGAACGGTGCAATCGGTCGTTGTGCCAGGTCACAATGGCGTCGTAGAGCTGGGGGCTGTTGTCCGAGCCGGCGCCGTAAACCGAGTCGAGGTCGTACTTGGGGGTGCGGAAATTAATTAGGGCGTCAGGGTCGTTCTGGCGCTCGAGGCTGGAGGTCCGATCAAAGGTGATGTCGTGGTCGAGGAACTGGCCCAAGAAGGTAAAGCCGGCGGGGATGTCAGGGTTGTCGAACTGCTCGGGGGGGTTGGGCGCAGGCTCCCGCATCGTGGCGGCCAAGCCGGAGAGCAGCTCGTCGGGGGGGGCGAACGGTGGGAGCTTGCGGAACAGCCTGCCGAAGCGGCCCTCGGTCGAGGGTGAGCGGGGGACGTGGTCCGTGCCTCTGAGGCGAAGCGAACCGTGGCGGTGCTGGTGCATCTGCGTGACCTCCTAGTTCAACGAGCTTGGACCTGACCTGCAAACCGGCAGAGCTGAGTTCGTCGTCAACGTTGGCACCTGCGGTCCTGCGACACTCACGGTACCGGTTCCTTACGTACTCCGGGTTGCTGAAGCGACATATACCAGCTGTACGCCGTAAACGCAAGGGCCTGCTTTCGTCCCACCGGCGCCTCAGCGGCCGGCTCTCGGAAGCTGGGGGGTGACCAGGCGCACCACCTACAGGGCGAGCCAGCTGAGGCCCGCATACATCGGGATCCCTACGCCGACTTGCAAGACGCTCGACAACAGCGCTGAGTGGGGAGGCCAGCTGCGAGTGGTGATGGGCGGCGACGCCGGGGTCGGATCCGAAGATGTTGGTGGTGGCATCGGCGAGGGGAGTTCCGGCCCCAACGACGATGGTGTGCAGCAAGGGCCCCGGGGCAGTGGCCAAGGCGAAGAGCACCCCTACGGTCAAGCCGTAGAGAACCAGCGAGGAGCGCTTCCGACCACGAATGCGCGAAAGCGCCCACAAGGCGAGGGGGGGATGAAGAAAAGCACCGGGGTCAGGGGCAAGAACCCCAGCGTGGAGTCCAACAGCCAGTGGAACCAGTGGTTGATCGCCGGCCCCTTCTCGCCGCGGTGGATGGCGTGAAGCCACAACATGGCCGCCGCTCCGTCATAGGTCAGAAGTACCGAGCTGACGAACAGCACCCGGCGAGCGAGCGGCTGGGAGTACGAGCTTCGGACGGCCTAGAAGGACAGGCGGGCCCTCGGGGCGAGATCCAACGAGACTGCAGTCACTTTCGTGACTCCCTTTCGTCATGGCGCCGGCGTGCGCTTGGGCTTACGCGCTACGTGACTAATGCGCCGTATACCTACCTCCGAGTCGCGGGAGTGTCAAGACTCCGCGAAGCGCAAGGCTGCCCTCCGGCCGGTACCATGCAAGCTGCGGTGTAGGGCGTAAGCAGCCACGTCAAGGAGGGAGAGGCGTACTGTGGTTGAACAGCATCACCACACCTCAGCCGATGACGGTCCGAGGTGGCTTGACAACGAGTCGGAGGAACCGGTCCGGCCACCGCTGACCCGGCGGCGAGTAGTCGAGGCTGCCCTGCGGCTGGTGGACGACCACGGGCTGGAGGCACTCAGCTTCCGCGGCCTGGCGGTTGAGCTCGAAACCTCCCAGATGGCTGCCTACAACTACGTTCGTAACAAGGACGAGCTGCTCGACCTCATGCTCGACGTCGTGTTGGGCGAGGTCGACCTCAGCGGGGGGGACGGCGAGGACTGGGTGGCTCAGCTACGGGCGATGTTCCGCAGCTACCACCGGGTGCTGCTAGCACACCCGGGCTTGGCCAAGGTGTACAGCGAGCGGGTGAAGATCGGGCCCAACGGGCTGCGGGCGATCGACCGGATCCTGGGGGTGCTGCGCGACGCCGGCTTTCGTCGTGCACCGGCGGCAAACGCTTTCTACGCCCTGTACAACTACACGATCGGCTTCGCTCAGATTGGCCAGGTCACCAGCGTCGAGGACGGCGCCGCGGCGAAAGGATCCCTGAACGGCCGTGAGACGATCCGCCGGTTCTTCTCCGCTCTACCTGTTGAGGAGGTACCAAATGTCGTGGCCCTGGCACCGTATCTGACGGGCGCCAAGGTCGGGCGCCGGTTCGAGTACGGGCTGGATTTGCTCCTCGCCGCCCTGGCTGCGAAGCAGCCAGTTCGGTCGGGTGGGTAGTGTCTCGGCTGACAGGCCGAGGGTCGGGGTCACCACGAACCACTGGGCGGCTACCGGCACAAAGTCACGGGTCGTCGTCGCGTCCCTCTCCGCGGGGACGGCATTCGCGTCTAGAGCGGAGCGAGTTCTTTTAGCCCTCGGAGAAAGAGACATCCGCGCCGCTGATCGGCGTCGAGGCTCCCGGGAACAACCGATGCCGGCCGACATGAGGGAATGATCTCGACTCAGCTCTGTTGGGACATCACGAGCCCGACCTGCGCACTGGGTCAAGGACTCGATGGCGCGGAAGCTATGGTAGGAACGGCTCCCGTCCCCTTGCCTCGGCTTGGACCACCACAGCCCCACCTTGGTCGAGGTCTTCGGTGGAATACAGCTCCGCCCGCTGTTCTAGAGCGGTCACAAGAGTGGCTCGAGGTACAGCGGTCGCCTCGGTCTTGCCGTGGACACCAGGGCGGGTCGACAACAGGGCGACGAGAGGTGGATCACCGTGCCAAAGTTGGACAAGCGAACGGGGTGTGGCGTTGCGGCTCCCGTGGTGCCCGACCTTGTAGAGGTCCACCTCGCTGAGCCGGCGCTCGAGCCCCTTGTCCTTTGGGAGCCGGTCCAGGGTATAGCGCCAGTTCTCGATCTGTGCGTCGCCGGGGAACAACAAACGCCTGGTCCCGATGGTGAAGACTAGGACCAAGCTCGTGTTGTTCAAGGCATCGTCAAGGCTGCGCACGATCCGCTGCAGGGAGTGAAGCTGCTGGCGCTGAAGGCGCTCGGCCAGCCAGCGCGCCGGACCCGCAGGGATAGCCAGCTCACGAGCAGCTGACGAGACCTCCACAACCGTTCCGCCAGGCGGCTCCTCGCCGGGCTCGGTGCCGGCTCCGTCCCCATAGTTTCCGTCGGTGGCGGAAAGGGTGTGCGTCGGTCGTCCGGTGGACAACAGTCCCCGGTAGAGCATCCAGTACTCGGGGTCGCGCGCCAGCTGGTTAGCCACCTCGGGGTGCTGGTCCACCGTGGGAGGGCCGAGCACGTCCACGCTGAGTCCGGGGACAAGCTGGTCCAGCTTGGAGGAGGCGCCGGCGTGGAGGTACTCCCCATCTCGCTCGGCTGCCCATCGGTTCAATCGCCCGCTCGCCTCGGCGTTCTTGAGCTGGTCCTCGGCGACTTGGCGCAGATCGCCGCGGAGGCCACCAGCCCTGCCCGCCAGGGCCCGGCTCAGCTCGTCGGCAAAGTCGTCGCCCGCGGCAAGAGCGGCCCGGAAACGCCGGGAGGCGACGCCGACGGGACCCGTAGCACTGGCGACCGCCTCGGGGTTCTCGGTCCAGGGCTGGACGACCAGGGTGGGATCGAGGGCCTCGATGACGGCGAACGCCTCGTCGTTGGCGAAGCCCGACAGGTGGTCCTTGTGGCGATGCGTCACCACCACAGCGTCGAGCTTGCCCCCGCAGTCATCGCCGATGCGCTTGGCGATGGCGGCCATGTCCAAGCGCTGGCCCCTCGGGGAGTGAGTGCTGCCGAAGTCGACGAGCAGGTGTCGCTCGGCCCGCCCATCGTGCAGGGGGCGGCGGTAGGTCACGCTGACCAGGAAGCAGTCGCCGAAACCGACCTGATACATCCGAACGGCGATGCGCTCAGGAGCAGTGGCTCGTGCCATCGCTACCAGGCCTCCCCGGTGCGCGTCGCTGGCTGGTGCAGGGCGGCGAAGCGGTGGCCGCGGGCAGCGGCGGTGGAGAACCCTACGCGGTGACGGCTGTCGAACATGCCGCTGCGCGCCAGGTACTCGAGGCGGCGCGTCTGGCGCCTCCAATCCGCCAGCGGCTTTCGGATGTGGTACTTGGCCCGGCCGAACTGGTCGAATACCAAGGTGCCGCCGCCAAAGAGCTGAACCGGGGTGTCGGCCTCGAGGAGCGCAGGCACCTCGACCGCCTCCTCAGCGCCCTCGTCGGCTGCCCACTGCCGGGCTCGGTCGATGAACTCCGCCGCGCTCAGCTCCAGCATCTGGACGTAGTCGGCCACGGCTTCGTTCACCACCAAGCCGTCGGGGCCGACCCTAACTGAGGGTCGCACCGATTCCACGTGGGTGTAGTAGGCGGGGTCGATGCCGAGCCAGGCGCAGTTCTCCCAGACGAACCTGAACACCTCGTCGGCGTCGGTCCGCATCGCGGCGAAGTTCAAGCCGTGGTAGCGGGGGCTCGACGGAACCGCCGCCAGGTCCACCACCCGGCCCTCGGGGGGAAGGCCGATCCCGAGGCGCTGGAAGGAGCCCAGCAGCGCCGCGCGGTAGCCGCGGGAGTCGTCAGGTGCGAGTTCGGTGTCAGCGAGCAGCACGGCAGCCACGAAGTCCTCAAAGTCGAAGTCCACCGGCGGGAGGTAGTCGATAGCCCGCAGGCACATGCGCAGGAGATGGTCGGCCGACTTGGCCCCCTCCTCGCCGGCCCGGTCTCGGTCGATCTTTCCGTTGTGCGTCAACGGGTGCAGCCGCTTGCTCCATAGGGCGATGAGGGTGTCCAATACGGCGGCGACCAGGACCTCGCCACGCCGGTGAGGCTCCTCCCAGGCAGGTGAGCTTCGCCAGTCGGCGGGAGGCTTGAGCGCTGCGGAGCGCCGCAGGCCGCCTCGCGTGGAAAGCAGGGCTCCTCCCATCTGCTCGCCGAGCACGAGCGCCAACGAGTCTGCGAGTGCACGGGGACTGACCGTGTCGGCGTCGATGCGGCCCCCCTCGCCCGGCGTGCCGAGCGAGTGGTTCACGACCTCGGGCACCGAAAACACCGACAGCAGCGCCACGATGTCGGCGAGGGCCTCGTGGAAGGCAGCTTGATCGGGAAGGCTGGGCTCGAGGAAACGGTGCCGAAGACCATCCAGCACGGCGTGGGCCGTCTCGTGGGCCACGACGTCGTGTGAGAGGCAGGTAAAGACACGCTGGCCCGGCGCATCGAAGTAGCCGAACAACAATGCCCGGTCATCATCGGAGTAGTAGGCGTTGGCCTCGGAGAAAGCGTGGGGCACCAGGTAGAGCTGGTGGCCCCCGAAGGCCCACGGCAGCCGACGTCCCAAGGCCCCTTCGAAGGCGGCCAAAGTGCGGGTCGCGATGGCGTAGACATTCTGCGCGTGGAATTCTCGGTCCTCGAGGATGCGACGGTTGGAGATCCGGGCGAAGCGGTCTTGATAGACCAAGGTGCCGTCGTCGGAAGGCACGGTTAGCACCGCCGGCTCTGTGAGGTCCCCAGTTGTGGCGTCGTAGTCGATGACTAGGAACCGCGCTGCTGCGGGACCAGGCTCTAGGCGCTGCTCGGGAACGCGCACCGATGCGATGAGGATGCGGCCGCCTCTGGTTCGCACGGTCGGATCCTGGGCGACCACGGTCATCGTCACCGCCCGTGGGATGAAGCCCGCCTTGGTCAGCACGCTCTCGCTCAGCTCGGCCCCCTCGTCGGTGCTTGGGCGGTTCTGGCCGTCGGGCGCCGCGGAATCAATGGTCACGCAGAACGGCCCCGTTGGTCTCCACGAACTCTATGCGGCGGTCGACTTTCGTTGCCCGTCCTACCGTGGAGCTCGGGAGGAGGCGAGCGCCAGTTCGCCCATCCATCCAAGCTGGGACCCGCGAGGATTTGCCGCGCGGCTTTTCGGCGTCCTTCGCTGGGGACACCAAGCCCCGCTGGCTAAGGGTAGCGGGGCTTGGTGGATGGTCGTACTCCTTCGGCCTCGAGGACGGCGACCCGGGAGCGGAGCGCAAGGAGGCCACGAAGGGAGCGCAAGGAGGCCACGAAGGGGGAGAGGGGCTGAGCACCGAGGGTCGCCGCAAGGGCACCCGCCCTGGCACTAGGGGCGGCTCGGACTGCCGTCACGGAAGGCCGAGCGGCATCGGCGCGTTCCCAGGAGGCTTGACGCCAGCCGGCGTGACGTGGTCGTGATATCGCCGTCGCCGGTCCCTCCCGGAGGACCTCGCTCTCTAGGCCGACGTTGGCTTCGGGATCACCGGCGGCGGGAGGAGCTCCAGCGGGCCGTCGTGCTCAACCTGGCTCTGGCGATGGAGGACGTTCCTTCGTCCTCGGCTCCCCAGTGGGTGGGCTACGCCGAGACTGGTGACGGGAAGTGACGCTGCCCTCATTCGTCACATCATGGTGGCGGTCTTGCTGCGCCACTCCGGGCCAGCGTGCCCCTCTTTGAAGAGTCCTAGAG
>JALYGD010000242.1 GCA_030777265.1 Actinomycetota bacterium
CAGCTCTGCGGCGTGTCGCCACCGGCGGCACGGTCCTGGACCAGGAGATCGCGGCGGCGGCCGTGGCCCGGGCCGAACACGTCGACCACAGCGTGTCCCGGCTCACTCGCCGACAGCGGGAGGTCCTGTCGCTGCTGGCCCAGGGCCTCAGCAACGCTGGGATCGCCGAGTCGCTCGTCATCACCGAGAAGTCGGTCGTCGAGCACGTGTCCAAGATCTACGAAGTGCTCCAGCTGCCGCAGACCGGCAACGAGCACCGCCGTGTCCTCGCCGTGCTGCGCTACCTGTCCCGCTAGCGCGAGCACGACAGCCGGGGTCTCCCGACGGCGCACCCGACGTGGGTCGGGTCTTTTCCCCATTCACTAGGAAAGTGCAGCAGGCTGGGCTTTAGTTCGCTCGCAGCAGGGACGTGGGTGCCCTGCCTCGAGGAGGTAGACCATGTTCCCGTCACTGAGGTCCGGCACGGACCGCCCCGGGCCACGCTGACCACGGCGACGGCCCGGGTCGCTCTGCGGTGACAGCCAAGTCTGCCGCAAGCGCCGCAGAGTCCACCGGGCAGCGCTGCCAGACCGCGGCCAACGCCACCGTCCCGACATCGTCGTCACCGACATCCGCATGCCGCCCCACAGCACCGACGACGGGCTACGGGCAGCCTTGAAGGTGCGGTCGCAGCTACCCCGGACCGGCGTGGTCATGCTGTCCCAGCACCTGTCGCGCCAGTACGCACTCGACCTGCTGGCCACAGGCCCGTCCAGTGTCGGCTACCTGCTCAACCAACACACGTGGCCGACGCCCGCCGCTTCGCCGCAGATCTGCGGCTGTCGCCACCGGAGGCACGATGCCTGACCAAGAGATCAGACCAGCGGCCGTGGCCCGGGCCGAACAGGTCGACCACAGCGTGTCCCGACTCACTCCCCGACAGCGAGAGGTCCTGTCGCTGCTCGCCCAGGGCCTCAGCAACGCGGCGATCGCCGAGTCGCTCGTCATCACCGAGAAGTCGGTCGTCGAGCACGTGTCCAAGGTGTACGAAGTGCTCCAGCTGCCCCAGACCGGCAACGAGCACCGCCGCGTCCTGGCGGTGCTGCGCTACCTGTCCCGCTAGCGCGACAGCCCGGTGGGGGAGTTTCCCGACCGCGCACCCGACCTAGGTCGGGTCTTGTCCCATTCACGAGAAAAGTGCAGCACACGCGCTTAGCGTTCGCGGCAATTCGAGGCGTACCGAGGGGGCCACAGTGAGCGATTTGCCGGCCGGTGGGGAGCAGCAGCAGAGCGTCAGTACCGGCGCGGCGCGCAACCTCGCCACCACCACCAAAACTCGGGCGCAGTGGGCCGCGCTCACCCCCCGCTGGGTGCTGCACCTCCTGCCCTGGGTACGCGTGGACGGCGGCACGTACCGGGTCAACCGAGTCCGGCTCCTGGACCCCGACGAGCGCAAGGTGCGGTTCACGGCGGTCGACGGGCAGCCCGTCGTGCCCATGACAGAGCTGCAGCGGCTCTCGCTCTTCGAAGGCCTCCACGTCGACGCCGTGCAGTCGATCGCCGACGCGCTCCAGGTCGAGCGCCACGACACCGGCACCGTCCTCATGACGGAGGGGGACGAGGGCGACAAGCTGTACCTGCTCGCCGAAGGCACCGTGGACGTCTCGATCACAGGCTCTCGAGGGCAGAAGCTGCGCATCAACACGTTGGGTGGCGGCGAGATCTTCGGCGAGGGGGCCCTGCTGTCGGACACCCCTCGTACCGCCACCGTGACCGTGCTCTCGCCCAGCACCGTCCTGACCCTGTCGCGCGCCCAGTTCACTGAGCTGACGGCGGCCCACCCGGACCTGCGGGCGGCCATGGAGGCCGTGGCCGAGCGCCGCGAGCGCCAGCGGGCCGAGGTCGACGAATACGGCGAGCACAAGATCGAGGTCGCCGGCGGGCACCACGGCGAGCGGGAGCTCCCCGAGACGTTCGTGGACTACGACGAGGAGCCTCCCGAGTACCCCCTCAGCGTCGTTCAGACCATCGTGCGGGTTCACACACGCGTCAGCGACGTTTACAGCAACCCGATTGACCAGCTCGAAGAGCAGCTCCGCTTGAGCATCGAGGGCGTTCGCGAGCGCCAGGAGTACGAGCTCATCAACAACCAGGAGTTCGGGCTGCTCCACGCCGCTCCTACCTCGATGCGCACGGCCAGCCGCACGGGAGCGCCCACGCCCGACGACATGGACGACCTGCTGACCCTCGTGTGGAAGCGGCCGGCGTTCTTCCTCGCCCATCCACTGGCCATCACCGCCTTCGGTCGGGAGTGCACCCGCCGGGGCGTGCCACCACCCACGACACAGATGTTCGGCTCTCCGTTCCTCACCTGGCGGGGAGTACCGATTGTCCCTTGCGACAAGCTCCTCGTCGGTGGCAAAGCCCGGGTCGGGTCGCGAGCCGGCACCACCAACATCCTCTTGATGCGTGTCGGCGAGCGCGAGCAGGGGGTGGTCGGGCTCCACACCTCCGGCCTGCCGGGCGAGCCCGAAGGCCTACCGGGGATGTCCGTGCGGCTGATGAGCATCAACAGCCGGGCGGTCGCGTCCTACCTGCTGACGCTCTACTTCTCGGCGGCGGTGCTGGTCGAGGACGCCATCGCCGTGCTCGAAGGTGTCGAGGTCGGCCGGTACCACGAGTACGAATGACAGTGCTCCCGTCGCCGGGCGGACCGGACTTCGACGCGACCGACGAGTCGTTCGTCGCCGAGCTGGCCAACCACATCTTCCGTGAGGGCCCTGCGGTTGCCGGCACGGCGGCGACCCATGCCGAGGACCTCGACGCCGTTCCCGGCCACGCCGCCAACGCGGCCACGGACCAGGCCGCGGCCATGGCCGGCAGCGCCTATCGGGTCGATCCGACGCTGACCAACGCGATCCCGACCGGCGTCGTCCCGCCTGCGGCGCCCGGCGTGCTGGGGACCGGCGCGTCGAGCCCGTCGAGCTTCATGCTGCGGGCCGCACCGCTGGGAACGTCGATGCCGGCAGAGGCGGTGGAGCCCTGGCGCCACATGGCGCAGCCGTGGCCGCCGCTCGCGCCGCACGGCTCGGTGGCCGCCGTGCCGTACACCGGTGGACCGATGACGTCGGAAATCCCTGCCGTGGATGCGTTGCGAGAGCTCCAGATCGCGCCGCGGAGAGGGCCGTACGCTCCGGACACCCCGGTTCGCGTCACGGACGCGCACGACCTCGACGACGGCACCACCTTTTACTTCCTACCGCGGTCGGCACGGAGCGCTCCGGCGGACCAGCTCGGGCTCCGGCCGGCCGGCGCCGGGTATGACGCCCGACAGGTGCGGGAGGACTTCCCCGTGCTGCAACAGCGAGTGCACGGCAGGGGCCTGGTGTGGCTCGACAACGCCGCCACCACCCAGAAGCCGCGGTGCGTGATCGAGGAGATCGCCCGTTTCTACAGGGAGGACAACTCCAACGTGCACCGCGGCGCCCACGAGCTGGCGGCGCGGGCCACGGACGCCTACGAGGGGGCGCGGGCCAAGGTGGCTGCGCTCATCGGGGCCGGGTCGACCCAGGAGATCATCTTCGTGCGCGGCACGACGGAAGCGATCAACCTCGTGGCCCAGTCCTATGGCCGCAGCGTGGTCGGCCCCGGCGACGAGATCGTGCTCACGACGCTCGAGCACCACTCCAACATCGTGCCCTGGCAGCTTCTCGCCAATGAGAAGGGTGCGTCGCTCAAGCCGGTGCGGATCACCGACCGCGGCGACGTGATGCTCGACCACTACGCGTCGCTCCTCGGCCCCCGCACCCGCATCGTCGCCCTGTCACAGGTCTCCAACGCGCTGGGCACGACCCTGCCGGTGGAGGCCATGGCGGCCATGGCCAAGGCTGTGGGCGCCGCCGTCGTGGTCGACGGTGCCCAGGGCATTCCCCACATGCCCGTCGACGTCGACGCGCTGGGCGCCGACTTCTACGCCTTCTCGGGTCACAAGCTGTACGGCCCGACAGGTGTGGGCGTCCTCTGGGGCCGCCGTGAGCTTCTCGAGGCAATGCCCCCCTGGCAGGGCGGCGGCTCGATGATCAAGCACGTGGACTTCGAGTCGTCGACGTGGAACGACCTGCCGAACAAGTTCGAGGCGGGCACTGGCACCATCGGCCCCGCGGTCGGGCTGGGCCGGGCCATCGACTACGTGACGATGATGGGGCTCCCGCACATCGCCGCCCACGAGCAGGCGCTCCTCGCCCATGGCACCGAAGCACTCGCAGCCATCCCCGGCCTACGCCTGATCGGCACGTCGCCGCACAAGGCCGCGGTGCTCTCGTTCGTTCTCGATGGTACGGACGTGGAGGACGTTGCCACGTTCCTGGACCAGGAAGGCATCGCCGTCCGTGGCGGCCACCATTGCGCCCAACCGGCGCTGCGCCACTTCGGGCTCGAGGCCACGGTGCGGCCCTCGCTCGGGCTCTACAACACCCACGACGACGTCGACGTGCTGGCCTCCGCCGTCCGCAAGGCTGCAAACGCGCTGCGCCGGTAGTGATGCGCGTCACCTTCCTCGGGGTGCGCGGCTCTTTCCCGTGCCCATCGCCGATCAACCGGCGCTACGGCGGCAACACCGCGGCGGTGGCGCTCCACGTCGACGGCGAGGCGCCCATCCTCCTCGACCTCGGGACCGGCCTCCCCCAGTTCGACGCCAGCGAGGGCCGGGCCGACGGCCGACCTTTCCGCGCGTCAGCGCTGCTTACCCACCTCCACCTCGACCATGTCCAAGGCCTGCCGTTCTTCCCACCGGTGCACGAGCGGGGCACCGAGCTGGACGTGTACGGGCCCCGGCAAAACGAGGGCTCGCTGCGTGACGCTTTCGCCCGTCTCGTCGACCCGCCGTTCTTCCCCCTCCCGCTCGACGAGATCGTGGGCGAGATCCGGTTTCAAGAAGTCTGCAACGACGAGTTCGCCATCGGTGAGGCGACGGTGACGGTCCGTCCAGTGCCCCACCTCGGGCCGACGGTCGGGTACCGCATTCACTGGAACGGCGGAACGTTGGCGTACGTCAGCGACCACCAGGCCCCCCGGGGGTTCGATCACGTCGACGGAGCCGTCCTGGAGCTGTGCGACGGTGCCGATCTGCTGATCCACGAGGGCCAGTACACGCCACAGGAGTTCGCGGCCAAGGC
>JALYGD010000243.1 GCA_030777265.1 Actinomycetota bacterium
CGCGCTCCTTGAACCCGTCGTACATGCCCTCGAAGTTGCGGAAGAAGTCGGCGAGGTCCTCGAGGAGCTCCATACCCGTCACCCGCCCCGCCACCCGCATGAACGTCTGGGTCCCGAAGCCGACCAGGCGCGTCAGCCCCTTGCCTGCCGCCATTCCAGGCAGGAGCAGGGCTCGCAGCAGCCTGCCCTCGAGGAAGTCGGTCATTCGGCGCGGCGCTTCGAGGAAGTCGAGTGCGTTGCGGGTCGGGGGCGTGTCAATGACGAGCAGCTCCCAGTCTCCGGTGACGTGGAGCTCGTGGAGCTTCTCCATCGCCATGTACTCCTGCGTCCCAGAGAGGCTGGACGACAGGGTCTGGTAGATGCGGTTCGACTTGATTGCGGTGGCTCTCTCTGGGGTGGCGGCGTGCTCGTCGACGACCTCATCGAAGGTCTGCTTCATGTCGAGCATCATCGCCCAGAGCTCGCCGCTGGCTCCCTCCACTCGGCGGGGCGCGTTATCGAGCGCATCGATACCGAGCGACTGGGCCAAGCGGCGGGCGGGATCGATGGTAAGCACGAGAGTACGGCGGCCCACCTGTGCGGCAGCCAATCCGAGCGCTGCCGCGGTCGTCGTCTTCCCTACCCCACCTGCCCCGGTGCAGACGAGGATGTGTGCCTGGTGGACGTCCTTTTCGAGTGTGCGAGCTTGGGTCCGCCTGACTGCCCTCTGGGTCACGCTCGCCGCCCTCCTCCGTCGCCGTCTCAGGAGGCCTAAGACGGCACCTCTCGCGTCGCTGCTGCGGAGCGCCGCTCACCGCCCTCTCGCAAGCGAACCGCCTTGGACGACACTCATCGCGATCGTCTCGGCGAGCACGTCCAGGTCGGCCGGCTCGAAAGTGGCGCGAGTCAAGAGCGGCAACTCGAGCAGCGGCGAGCCTGTCTCATCGAGGAGCCGCTTCCGCATGCGATGCTCGAGCTCAAGGCGGCTGCCGTACGCGATCGCCTGCTCGACGGCGAGCTCTGCAGCCTCGTGCGACAGCGAGATTCCCCCCTGCCGGGCGCGGTCGATGAGCCCTGCTGGGCCAAGCGCCGTGAGCGCTTCCAACTCGGCATCGCCGAGCCGAGGGCTGAGCACCCGGTTCGCGACGATCGGTCCGACCGCGAGATCTGCGTCGCGCAGCGCTCCAACCGCCTCGATCCCCTCGCTCACCGGCATCTCCTCGAGCAAGGTGACAACCACCACCCGAGCCCGACGGGGATCCTCGAGCATCCCGATGACATTGCCAGCCTGGCGGCGAATAGGGCCGACCCGGACGATTTCTGTCACTGCGTCGGGAGCCTGAAGGAACGGCACGATCTTGCCGGTGGGAGGGGCATCGAGGACGACGAAGTCGTAGACCGGCCTGCCGTCCCTGCGGCGCCGCTTCTCGATCTCGTAGACCTTGCCCACGAGCAGGAGATCCCGCAGGCCCGGCGCGGCGGCCGTGACGAAGTCGAGAGCGTTCACTCGTGACATCACCCACGAAACCCGCTTGAGACCGTAGAAGAGCTCGAGGTACTCATACATCGCGTCGTGAGGATCGATGGCCACACCGAAGAGGTCGGGACGGAACTCCCGTTCCCTGTAGTCCCAGGGCTGCATGCGGAAGATCCGGCTGAAGGACTGCCGGCCCTCTACCTCGACGAGGAGCGTGCGTCGACCGGAACTCGCCGCAACCAGGCCGAGGGCCGCCGCGAACGTGGTCTTGCCCACCCCGCCCTTACCCGTCACGATCGCGAGCCGCGACCAGAACAGCTCGTCCAGGCCGTCCGGGGCGGCGTGAGGCGCGGTCGTGCTGACAGAGGTGAACGACATGAAGCAAGGGTAGATCGCTGAAGCAACCAAGCGGTAGCGACTAGGCCGGCGTCTGAGGCCGTGGCCTTGCTCCTGGCGCCGCGATGGGCTCCCGCTTGTCATGTCTAGGATCTCCCCACCCGCCCGCCCGGGCCTGCGGCCCTTCCCGGGCAGTACCCTGTGGCTCGATGACCAGCCTTTTGTCGGTAGGGTTCAGCCGTCTCCTGCCCCTCCTTGCCTTCCTGTTCCTGGTGTCAGGGCTCGCTTTTCCTGCGCTCGCTGTCGCCGGTGAGCCCGTGCCGGGGCCGGTCGTCGAGATCCTTCAGATCAGCGGCCCACTGGACCCGCCAGTCGTCGCTGCGGTGCGGGAGCTCGTGGAGCAGGCGGAAGCGCGCGGCTCGGAGGCTGTCGTCCTCCAACTCGACAGCCCGGGCGGGGTTGACGTCGACGCCCACGAGATCGCTGCGCCCATTCGGCGAGCGCGCGTGCCGGTCGTGGTGTGGGTAGGACCTGGAGGCGCTACGGCGGCCGGCGCGGGGGTCTTCCTTGTAGGGGCCTCCCACCTGCCGGCTGCCACAACCGCGGCGAACCTCGGGCCGGCCTGCCCGGTGACCGCCGGCGCCGCATGCAGCCGCGAGGACATGGCCTTGCTCGAAGCCCTGTTGCGTGAGCGTGGCTGGCCGGACGAGGCCGTAGACCACGCCGTCGGTCGTCTCGCCTCGGACGTCGTTGCAGCGGGGCCGGACGGGGGGAACGCGGCTTTCGTGGACCTCGTCGTCGACGGGCTCGAAGCCCTGCTCGTCGACCTCGACGGTCGCACGGTGGTGACCGAAGCCGGGTCGAAGACCCTCGAGGTCAACCCCGAGGAGACGACGATCCGCTTTCACAACCTCGGGCTCGTGCGCCGTGCCCTGCACGCCGTCCTTGACCCCGCAGTCGTCTACCTCCTGCTGGTCGGGGTCCTCCTCCTGGCGGCCTTCGAGGTGTTTCAGCCGGGCTTCGGGGTAGCTGGCGTGGCCGTCGTCCTGCTCGCGCCCCTCACGGTCTACGGGCTCGTCGTGCTGCCGTTGCGTTGGTGGGCGCTCGGCCTCATCGTCATCGGAGTGCTCGCCCTCGCACTCGACCTTGCGATCGCCGGGCTCGGAGCGCCAACTGTCGTGGGCGCGTTCGCGCTCGCGGCCGGATCATGGCAGCTGTTCCCCGGCGACTCACCGTTCCTGCGGCTGTCGCCGTGGCTCGTCGGCACGGTCGTGGGCTTCGCCGTCGTCTACTTCGTCATCGTCATGACGGTCGTGTTGCGCGCGCAGGCCGGACCGGATCCTGGCGACGTCGCTGAGGACCTGGCCGGCCGGGTCGGGGTGGTCCGCTCGGCCCTGAACCCCGAAGGCCACGTGTACGTCGCGGGGGCCTTGTGGCGGGCCCGCTGGGTCGGCGAGGACCGCGGGCGGGTCAAGGCCGGTACGCAGGTCTTCGTAGCAGGCGTGGACGGGACGGTACTGCTCGTCGACACAAACGAATCCTCGGCCCCCGGCCAGCGCGTTGCGAGAGAGGCGCTCCCCCCCACAGACGCGAATGGAGCGACCTGATACTTACCCTACGTGCCCTTCCCGTTCCTCTGAGCTAAGAACTAGGTCTGGACTTTCCGGCTGGTCCCCCCGTACCGTTCCTCGTGCACGCGTCACCCGCAGGTCTGGTCGGGTGCGCGAAGGGGAGAATGTGGCCAACGCGTACGCCAACTGGGAGGATCTCGCCGCTTGCAAGGGCGCGGACGCATCCCTCTTCTTCGGGCCGAACCGGTTCGAGCCGAAGCGGGACCGCGAAGCACGCGAAGCCATCGCCAAATCGATGTGCGCAAACTGTCCTGTCATCGAGCCTTGCCGCGAGCTGTCGCTCGCGCGCGGGGAGATCTACGGGGTCTGGGGAGGGCTCGGTGAGGCGGAGCGGCGGACATTGCTCACGCGCATGGCGTCGCGGGCGGGCTAGCGGGAAGGGCCGGAGGCCCGGGTGCGCAGGGCCGGATGGTGTCGGAGCTGGACGGAGCCCGCCTCCTCCAGCGACTCGAGGGACGCAGTCCGAGGCCAGGGTTGACCCCCGCGAAGGAGGCAGCGGTGACCGCTTGGGAGTACACGACCGCGCCGCTCGTCAGCCATGCCCTGCAGGCGATCCTCAACCAGTGGGGCGATGACGGCTGGGAGCTCGTCACGGTGGTCGACAACGTCGCGTACTTCAAACGGCCGAAGGCCGGCCCGTGAGGGGCGCTCCGCAGGAGCGTCGCGAGGGGAGCCGTCTTAGGCGACCTAAGACGGCGACGGAGGTGGTCCCGTGACCTCGACGGCCCCCAGTCCCGAGACTCGACTCGCCGAGCTGGGAGTCGCGCTGCCCGGACCACCGGAGCCGGCAGCCTCCTACGTGCCTTGGAGAGCGGCGGGAGGGCTGGTGTTCACGGCAGGCCAGATTCCGCTCGTCGACGGTCGTCTGCCCCGCAGTGGCAAGCTCGGTGCCGACCTCACGACGGAGGAGGGCGTCGAGCAGGCTCGCACCGCGGCCATCAACGTCCTCGCCGTCGCGAAAGCCGCCGCCGGAGCGCTCGCCAGGGTTCGCGTCGCGAAGGTCACCGTGTTCGTGGCGAGCGCTCCCGGCTTCACCGAGCAGCACCTCGTAGCGAACGGAGCCAGCGAACTGCTCGGCGCGGTGCTCGGCGAAGCCGGGGCTCATGCCCGCTCCGCGGTCGGCGTCCCCTCCCTCCCCCTGGACAGCCCGGTCGAGGTCGAGGCCGTGTTGGAGATGGTCCCGTCGTGACAAACCCCCGCCGCAGCGGGGGTTTGAGAAGTCAGCCGAGGACGAACTACTCCTCGTCCTCCTGGCTGCCCGTGCCGGCGAGCTCGACCGGTGGGACGTCCGGCGTCTCCGGCGAATCGACTGCACGGAACACGACCTCGTCGTCCTCGACATCGGCGACGATGAGCTGACTTGCGTTGTACTCACCGTGCAACAACGCCTCTGACAGTCGGTCCTCCAACTCCCGCTGGATGGTCCGGCGCAGTGGTCGCGCGCCAAGCTGGGGGTCGTAGCCCTTCTCGGCCAGCCACCCCTTCAGCTGATCGGTCAGCTCGAGATCCAACGCGCGCGACTGCAACTGCTCCCTCACCCGCCTCACCATGAGGTCGACGATCTGCTTGACCTCGTCCTTCGTGAGCTGGTGGAAGACGATGACCTCGTCGATGCGGTTGAGGAACTCCGGGCGGAAGTGCCGCTTGAGCTCATCGTCCACCTTCGCCTTCATCTTCTCGTACGCCGACCGCTCGTCCGACTTGGCGGCGAAGCCGACCGCCGGGGCGCCGAGATCACGGGTGCCGAGGTTCGAGGTCATGATCAGGATGGTGTTCTTGAAGTCCACCGTGTGACCCTGGGCGTCGGTGAGCCGGCCGTCCTCCATGATCTGCAGGAGCGTGTTGAACACGTCAGGGTGGGCCTTCTCGACTTCGTCGAAGAGGACCACCGAGAAGGGGCGCCGTCGCACCGCCTCGGTTAGCTGACCGCCCTCCTCGTAGCCGACGTAACCGGGTGGTGAACCGATCAGACGGCTCACCGTGTGCTTCTCCATGTACTCGGACATGTCGAGGTGAATGAGCGCACCCTCGTCGCCGAACAGGAACTCCGCGAGAGTCTTCGCCAACTCGGTCTTCCCCACGCCGGACGGACCGAGGAAGATGAACGAGCCACTCGGGCGCTTCGGGTCCTTCAGACCGGAACGAGTGCGGCGGATGGCCCGCGACACGGCCGAGATGGCCTGGCTCTGGCCGATGACGCGCTTGTGCAGCTCCTCCTCCATCCGCAGGAGCTTCGCGGTCTCCTCCTCGGTCAGCTTGAACACCGGGATGCCGGTCCAGTTGCTCAGAACCTCGGCGATGGTCTCCTCATCGACCGTCAGAACCTTGTCCAGACCTTCCGAGCGCCACTCCTTCTCGCGTGCCTGGCGCCGGTCGACGAGCTTCTTCTCCTCGTCGCGCAGTGAGGCGGCCCGCTCGAAGTCCTGAGCATCGATGGCAGCCTCCTTCGCGACGCGGCTGCGCTCGACCTGCTCGTCGAGGTCTTTGAGGTCGGGTGGCGCGGTCAGACTGCGGATGCGCAGCCGTGACCCAGCTTCGTCGATGAGGTCGATCGCCTTGTCAGGCAGGAACCGGTCGGAGATGTAGCGGTCGGCCAGGTTCGCCGCCGCGACGAGCGCATCGTCAGTGATCGTCACCCGGTGGTGCGCCTCGTAGCGATCACGGAGACCCTTGAGGATCTCGATGGTGTGAACGAGGCTGGGCTCTTCGACCTTCACCGGCTGGAACCGCCGCTCGAGCGCCGCGTCCTTCTCGAGGTGCTTGCGGTACTCGTCCAGGGTCGTCGCCCCAACCGTCTGGATCTCGCCACGGGCGAGCATCGGCTTCAGGATACTCGCGGCATCGATCGCGCCCTCGGCCGCACCCGCCCCGACGAGCGTGTGCAACTCGTCGATGAACAGGATGATGTCCCCACGGGTAGTGATCTCCTTCAACACCTTCTTCAGCCGCTCTTCGAAGTCCCCGCGATAACGGGAGCCAGCGACGAGCGCGCCGAGGTCCAACGTGTAGAGGTGCTTGTCCCGCAGCGTCTCGGGCACGTCACCGGAGACGATGCGCTGGGCCAGGCCTTCCACGATGGCAGTCTTGCCGACACCCGGCTCGCCAATCAGGACCGGGTTATTCTTCGTTCGGCGCGACAGCACCTGCATGACGCGCTCGATCTCACGCTCCCGGCCGATCACGGGGTCGAGTTTGCCCTCGCGCGCGGACTGGGTGAGGTTGCGTCCGAATTGGTCGAGAATCGTCGAGCCTTGTGTGGAGCCACCCCCGGAAGCCTCTCCGGCTCCCGTTCCCGCTCCTGACTTCTCGCTGCTCGCGTAGCCGGAGAGGAGCTGGATCACCTGCTGGCGGACGCGGTTGAGGTCCGCACCGAGCTTCTGCAAGACCTGGGCGGCCACGCCCTCGCCCTCGCGGATGAGGCCGAGGAGGATGTGCTCGGTCCCGATGTAGTTGTGCCCGAGCTGCAGCGCCTCACGCAGACTGAGCTCGAGAACCTTCTTCGCCCTCGGCGTGAAGGGGATGTGACCGGACGGGGCGGTCTGACCCCGACCGATGATCTCCTGCACCTGCTCGCGCACGGCCTGCAAGGAGATGTTCATCGACTCCAGGGCCTTCGCAGCCACTCCCTCTCCCTCATGAATGAGGCCGAGGAGGATGTGCTCGGTCCCGATGTAGTTGTGGCCGAGCTGCAGGGCCTCACGCAGGCTGAGCTCCAGGACCTTCTTCGCACGGGGCGTGAACGGGATGTGCCCCGACGGAGCCGTCTGGCCACGCCCGATGATGTCCTGCACCTGCTCGCGGACGGCCTGCAGGGAGATGTTCATCGACTCGAGCGCCTTGGCCGCGACGCCCTCGCCCTCGTGGATGAGGCCCAGCAGGATGTGCTCTGTCCCGATGTAGTTGTGGTTGAGCATCCTCGCCTCTTCCTGGGCGAGGACCACCACCCGGCGGGCCCGGTCGGTGAACCGTTCGAACATGAGCTACAACTCCCACGTCGTGGGGGAGACGCCACCCTCGGAGCGGATGGGTGTCCCCGGACGGTAGATGCTACCCCTCGCGGTGCATCGCTTCAGGCTGGATGCGCCGGGCGTCGCCGCCTCGGCTGAGGTGTGCCGCGAGACTTCACCAGCGTTCGGCACCAGCGTCTCGGCTGGCTGCGTCCGGTGCAACGCGGTACCGCCGCACGATGTTCCGCGGGGTCGCGGATCCCAGCGATCGTCGCGCACCGTCCCTCCTCGCCGCCGCGCGCCCTCCTCGCGAACCGTCTGCCGGACCGGTTCCAACCTAACAAGTGCCTGCCGGGGGCGGGCATCCTCTGCTTGGGGACGGTCGGACGGGGAGCATGCTGGCATCGACCGAGGCGCGAGCAGGCGTGCGGGGAAGGGGGGCGGTGGAGCCAACATCACGTCCTTGGAGGGGACCGCTCGCCACCGCCTCATCCCTCGACGAGCTGGCGCAGCCGGGCCTCGGTATCGCTGGTGATGGCCGCGACCCCGCCGGCCAGCAGGAGGTGACGGAACCCGGCGGCGCGGTCGCCGATCAGATCACGCGAGGCCCGTGACGCGTCTAGGTCGTGGCCGTCGATCAACAGCAGCACACCGCCGGCGCTCCCGGCTGCAGCGCCTGCCGCCAACCCGTCAGGGAAGGACCGGCCGGTCGCGAGCCAGGTGGTGGCCACGCTGATCCCGCGCGACTCGGCCTCGCGGACCACGGCTGCCGATGTGCCGTACCGGTCGGGGCCCGCCAGTCGTCGCACCGTGCGTGCCCGCCGGTCGATCTCGCCAGCGACCGCGTCGCTGACCGAGGCGGTCCCGCCCACGATCGTGGCGTCCTGGTCGGAACCGATCGCTTGCGCCGTCGGCGGCGGGAGGCTGTCGCGCGTGACGAGGAGCACCGGACGCCGCTGCGCCGCAGCCAGCCCCGAGGCGCTCAGCGCATCGGGCCAGCCTCGGGCCGGGTCGGGATGGGCGCCCTCCGCGACGAAGACCTCGCCGCCGCGGGGCAGCTCCGCGGCGATCGCTGCGGCTGTGGCGTAGCGGTCGGGGCCGGCGACCCGCCGCACCGTCAGGCCGCGTGCCGCCAGGTCACGCGAGACCTGTCCCGACAGGGCCCGCTCCCCACCCAGCAGCACGGCCTGTGACGCCCCCAGACGGTCGATCTCGGCGGCGGTCGTCGCGGCGAGCCGGTCGTGGCCGGTCAGCAGCAGGGGACCGCCGACGTGCGCGGCGAGCGGGGCGCCGACCAGCGCATCGGCGTACACGTCGGCGCGGGCCACGACGACCGTGCCCGCCCGGGCATGGGTCCGGCGC
>JALYGD010000244.1 GCA_030777265.1 Actinomycetota bacterium
CTGTGCGGGGCGTACGGATCGGGGGGTGCACGCTACCGCCCAGGTCGTCCACCTCGACGTGGACCCGACCATCAAGGCGGCGGCGCATGCGCTCGGCGACCTCGAGCGGCTGCGCCGCCGACTCGAAGGCATGACGGGACCAGCCATGGCACTCTGGCTCGTGCGGCGGGTGGGCTTCGGCTTCGACGCGCGGTTCTCGGTCGTCCATCGCCGCTACCGTTACCGCATCGTCGAGGCGTCGGCGCTGCACCCGCTGCGACGCTTCGACGTGTGGCACCTTGCCGAGCCGCTCTCGGTCGGCCCGATGCGCTCCGCGGCCGCTCACCTGGTCGGCGAGCATGACTTCGCCTCGTTCTGTCGCGCGAGTCCGGGCAGGACGAGCGTGCGGCGCGTGGACGAGATCACGATCTCACGACGCCCCGGCGGTGCGCTCGAGTTACGGATACGCGGCCCTGCCTTCTGTCAGCAGCAGGTACGATCGATCGTCGGTGTCCTCACTGAGGTCGGCCTCCGCCGTCAACCGGCTGCTTGGGCCGCAGAGGTCTTGGCCGCCCGCGACCGCAGCGCCGCTTCGCGAGTTGCCCCCCCGAAAGGTCTCGTCCTCGACCGGGTCTCGTATGGTCGCCGCTTCCCGGCCGCCCCACCTCCGGTCGCAGCCGTCGACGTGTGATTTCGACACTGCGGCGCAAACATCGGTCCGGTCGCACCTCGGGTGCGCGGCGATGTCGCACCTCGGGTGCGCGGCGACGATGTTGCCGGTACTTCCGGCGGGCGCTACCCTCAGCCACGCGGCCCGGGTCGGGGCCGCTTTCCGCGCTAGGGACCGGCCGTCACGACCGACCGGCGCAATGCACTCCATCCTGCCGCCGACCCTGCCGCCGACAAGGACTGACGAGGCGCAGATGCGCACGTACAGCGCGAGAGCTCGGGAGATCGAACGCCACTGGTACGTGGTCGACGCGCGAGATCAGGTGTTGGGGCGCCTCGCGAGCCGGGTCGCTCAGGTTCTACGCGGCAAGCACAAGCCCATGTTCACGCCGCATCTCGACACGGGTGACTACGTGATCGTCGTGAACGCCGCCGAGGTTCGGCTCACCGGCGCAAAAGCCAGCCAGAAGTTCTGGCACCGCCATTCCGGCTACCCGGGTGGGCTCAAGTCGGTGCCGTTCGCGCGCCTGCTCGCTGAGACGCCCGAGAAGGCGGTAGAGAAGGCGGTTCGCGGCATGCTGCCGAAGAACAAACTGGGCCGTCAGATAGCCACGAAGTTGAAGGTGTACGCGGGGCCCGAACACCCGCACGAGGCGCAGCAGCCGAAGCCGCTGCCCATGCAGGACGCTCCGGTGGAGAAGCGGTAGCAATCCTGCTTCAAACCCACGAACAGGGACGGCGCGGCCGATTCGCGAGGAGGCGCTCATGGCCGAGAACATCTATGTGGGGCGACGCAAGTCGGCCGTCGCCCGCGTGCGCATTCGCGCCGGGAGCGGTGAGTTCAAACTGAACGGCCGTCCGCTCGAGGACTTCTTTCCCACCGAAAAGCATCGCGCGGCCGTGACTGAGCCTTTCGGTGTCGTCGAGCAGAGCGGCAGGTGGGACGTGCTCGCTCGTCTCGACGGTGGCGGGGTGACCGGCCAGGCTGGGGCTCTTCGCCTCGGGATCGCCCGGGCCTTGGCCGATTCCGATCCGGAGTGGCGGGGCCCTTTGAAGGAAGCCGGGCTGCTGACGAGGGATGCGCGGCACGTGGAGCGTAAGAAATACGGCCTGAAGAAGGCCCGCAAGGCGCCGCAGTACAGCAAGCGGTGAGGGGCGCTCCGCAGGAGCGACGGCGACAGCGGTGGTCCGGTGAGCCACGAACCTCGCAAGGGGAGGAGCTGCCGCGCCACCCGCATGCCTGTCCTAGACTGAGTGGAAACAGAGAGCGTTGCGGCCGGCACTCTGCGTATACTCAGATAGGCTGATCCACTCTGGGGGGGAAGCACGACGTGGGCAGGCTGTTCGGGACCGACGGCATCCGGGGTATCGCGAACGCGGAGCTCACGCCCGAACTCGCGCTCGCGCTCGGCCGTGCGCTGGTGATTCTGCTGCGCGAGACCGGCCTGCCCCGCCCCACCGTGCTCGTCGGCCGCGATCCGCGTTGGTCGGGTGAGCTGCTCGAGTCGGCCCTCATGGCTGGTGTGGCGTCGGCCGGGGGCGACGCGACTGCGATCGGCGTGCTACCCACGCCGGGTGTCGCCTACCTCACTGCAACATGCGGGGTCGCGGCCGGGGCGGTGATCAGCGCCTCCCACAACCCGGTCAGTGACAACGGCATCAAGGTCTTCGGCGGCGACGGCTTCAAGCTCACCGACGCCGAGGAGGAGCGCCTCGAGGAGCTCGTCCGCGAAGCGGACGGCGACCGCCCCACGGGCACCAAGATCGGCCGTATCTGCCACGACCCCACGCTCGTCGCCGCTTACGTCGAGCATCTCGTCGCGGCCGCCGAGGCTGAGTTCCATGGTCTACGAGTCGTGCTCGACGCTTCGAATGGCGCAGCCAGCCACATCGCCCCGCTCGTGTACCGGCGTCTCGGCGCGGAACTCGTCGAACTGCACTGCAGCCCCGACGGGGCCAACATCAACGCCGGGGTCGGCTCGACACACCCGGAGGTCGTAGCGGGGGCCGTGGTGGCCCATGACGCCGACATCGGTCTCTCACACGACGGTGACGCCGATCGTCTCATCGCGGCCGCTGCCGACGGCTCCGAAATCGACGGTGATTCGACGCTCGCGATCCTTGCGCTGGCGCGCAAGGATGCGGGGAGCCTGCGGCAGAACCTCGTCGTCACGACCATCATGACGAATCTCGGCTTCAAACGGGCCATGCAGCAGCACGACATCGACGTCGTCGAGACGAAGGTCGGTGACCGCTACGTGCTCGAGGCGATGCGCGAGCGTGGGGCGGTGCTCGGTGGCGAGCAGAGCGGCCACCTCATACAACTCGATGAGGCCACGACCGGCGACGGGATCCTCACGGCGGTGAAACTGCTCAGCGTCATGCGCAGCTCCGGCAGGCCCCTCGCTGAGCTCGCCAAGGTCATGACCCGCCTGCCCCAGGTCCTCACGAACGTACACGTCGCTGATCGAACGTCTCTGGACCGGGCCGGCACCGTCTGGGAGGCGGTGCGGCGCGAACAGGAGCGGCTCGAGGGCGACGGACGGGTGCTCGTGCGCCCCTCGGGCACGGAACCTCTCGTTCGCATCATGGTCGAGGCTCCGAGCGAGAGGATGGCGGCGGATTGCGCTCAGCGCATCGCCACCGTCGTCCGTTCCACCCTGAACGGGGGCTCGTCCGCTCAAGTCGCGGGCCCAGACGACCGAAACTCCAGTTGGAGTCGCTAACATGGGCGCTACCTGCGCATAGGTGCGCGCTAAACCGTCTGTCTTGTCCTGTTCTATCGACCGCGGGCCGTAAGGGGGGCTGGATGCTCGACGTCATGCCCCTGCCCCGGACAAGATTGACCCATAACTGCCACGAAGGGGGACTTCATGCGGCGACTGCTTCACCTGCTC
>JALYGD010000245.1 GCA_030777265.1 Actinomycetota bacterium
ATCGGTGACCGGGTGGGACTCGTCCGCAGGGTCGAGGTCAGCGGGCCGAACCCGATCGCGCGCTTCGCGGCGGCGGTGCTGTTCGTCGACCTCCTGTCGGTCTACCTCGCCTTTCTTGAAGGTGAGGATCCAACGCCCGTCGCAGCGATCACTGCGTTGAAGGAGCGGTTGGCGCGTGGCTGAGGGCGAGCGCCGGGAAGGCGGCTAAGCCGCCGGGAGGGCGGGTTTTGGTTGGCGATGAGGTACAGCGCGCTGCCGAGGCGCTCGCCAAGCGGCTCGAGGAACCTCCCGAGCTTTTCCTCGCGCTCGGATCGGGTCTCGTGCGCGCCGCCGACGCGATCATCGATGCGGTGGAGATCCCCGCCTCGGAGGTTGCAGGCCTGCCGCGGCCGAGTGTGCGCGGGCACGTGGGCCTGTTGCGCGCGGGGCGCCTCGGCGGCATGCAGGTACTCGCCCAGCTCGGTCGGGTGCACCTCTACGAGGGGTACTCCCCGGCAGAGGTGACCCGAGCCGTTGAAGTTGCGGCCGAACTCGGCTGTGCCACATTCGTCGTCACGAACTGCGCCGGAGGTCTCGACCAGACGCTCGAGCCTGGTGATCTCGTCGCCATCCGCGACCAGCTCAACCTCACGGCAGCCTCCCCGCTCGCGGGAAGGGCCGTAGGACCGGGCGGGCGCGAGGAGGGGCGGGTATTCGTCGATATGGCGCGCGCCTACGACCCGTGGTTGCGCGGGCTGGCGTGCGAGGTCGCTTCCCAACGGGGTCTGGAGTTGGGCACTGGCGTCTACGCGGGGGTGGTTGGACCGGCTTACGAGACCCCGGCGGAGGTTGCCATGTTGCGCGCACTCGGGGCCGACCTGGTCGGGATGTCGACCGTGCTCGAGGTCATCGCTGCCCGCGCCTGCGGCTTGGGGGTGCTCGGCCTGTCCGTCGTCACGAACGTCCCCGGCGCCATGGTGACGGCCTCGCACGACGAGGTGCTGACCGTGGGCCGTGAGGCGGGGTCCCGGCTCGGCGAGCTCGTTACCGGGGTCGTCGAGCGGCTGGCTCGGGGTCGAAGCGGGATGGTCGAATCTGACAAAGGTCGCTCCCGAACGGAAGCGGTAGCGCCCTATGAGGGCCCTTCCGGTCACGCGTCTCGGGCGTTGTGAGGCTCATCGGAAGCCGCGAGCGGAGGCAGCAGTGGCGGGCAGGGGACCCTTCCCGGTTCGATGGGCCGACGGGGTCGTCGAGTTGATCGACCAGACGCTACTGCCGGAGCGCTACGAGACGTTGCGCTGCGCCGATACCGAGACCCTCATGGATTCGATCGCGCGACTCCAGGTGCGCGGCGCCCCAGCGATCGGGTTGGCCGCCGCATACGGTGTCGCCGCCGCTGCTCATCGTGCCGCGCAGGCCGGTGCCGACACAGCGGAGGTTGTTGCGGCGAGCCTCGACGCGGCCGAGCGCCTCCGTCCGGTACGGCCGACCTCGGTGAACCTCGCCTGGGCATGCGACCGCATGACTGCGATCGCCTGTACCGCCGATGGAGACGGCTGCGAGATCGCCAGTCGGCTCCTGGACGAGGCCCGAATGATGGAATCGGAGGATCGTGCCGCCTGCGCCGCGATGGGTTCACAGGGCGCTGACTACCTCGACCGGGTGAGCGGCGCTCCGCAGGAGCGACGCGAGAGGGGCCGTCTTGGGTCCCCTAAGACGGCGACGGAGCCGGCCGTGAGCGGCGCTCCGCAGGAGCGACGCGAGAGGAGCCGTCTTGGGTCCCCTAAGACGGCGACGGAGGCGGCTATGGTTCCACGGCGGCATGGCCTTGCCGTGCTCACGCACTGCAACACCGGGGCGCTCTGCACCGCCGGTATCGGCACGGCTTTCGGGGTCGTGCGCACGCTCTTCGAGCGCGGCAGGCTCATCCACCTCTGGGTCGACGAAACCCGTCCGCTCCTACAGGGTGCACGACTGACAGCCTGGGAGGCGCTGGAACTCGGCATGCCCCACGCGGTTGTCGCCGACGCTGCCGCCGGCTCGCTCTTGTCCTCGGGTGAGGTGGACGTGGTCGTGGTCGGAGCCGACAGGATCGCGGCGAGCGGCGACGTCGCGAACAAGATCGGCACGTACGCCTTGGCCGTCCTCTGCGCTCGTCACCAGGTGCCGTTCGTGGTCGTCGCCCCGACATCCTCTGTCGACCTCACCACCGCGAGTGGTGCCGAAATCGTGGTCGAGCAGCGTGCTCCCGACGAAGTCGCGCTCGCCCGCGGTCAGACCCGCCTGGCACCTCGCGGCAGCCCTGTCCACAATCCGGCTTTCGACGTCACACCAGCGGCGCTCGTATCCGCGCTCGTGACCGAAAAGGGAGTGGTGGAGCAGCCCGATGGCGAGCGGCTCGCAGCGCACCTCGCAGCGGAAGCGCAGCAGCGACCTTGAAGTGTGCTCGTGTGGCGCGGGTCGATCCACAGCCGAGGAGGCTTCGATCGCGACACGGCAGAGCACGGCCGCAACGCTTCCGCCATGCACCTGCTCGACTCACTGTTGGCGGTACTCGCACCCGTGCGATGTCTCGCCTGCGGCAACCGAGCGCGCCCTCCGTGGTGCCCACCCTGTTCCCGTGCGGTCGCACGGCTCCGCGTCGAGATGGGCTGTCCCCGCTGTGGCGGCACGTCGGGCCTGCACCCTTGCTGGAGTCGTGACGTACCGATCGCCAAGACGGTGGCGGCGTTCCAGTACGCGGGACCTGTCGCGGCTGCGGTGGTCGCGGCAAAAGCTCGTGGGGCATGGGCCGCCTGGGAGTCGCTTGGCCTCTGTCTCGCGCAGACGGTCCTGACCGCGCCGGTTCTGGAAGTTGACGTCGTCACCTGGATTCCGGCCGATCGGCGCCGGATTCGCGAACGCGGCTTCGATCATGCCGCCTGCTTGGCCGCGCCCGTGGCGGCGAGGCTTGGCGTGTCCCTGCGACGCTTGCTGGTGGCTCGCAGCGGTCGAGCTGATCAGGCCGAGCTCAGCCTGCCGGCCCGCATGGCCCTGTCAGATGATGCCTTCGCCCCGGCAGGACCAGTCGAAGGTCGTCGGATACTGCTTGTCGACGACGTACTCACGACAGGCGCCACGGCACGGGCCGCCGCCCGCGCACTCGTTCGTGGCGGAGCCCGGACGGTTCAACTCGCAGTGCTCGCCCGGGCGGGCAATCACGCCCTTGGCGCGCGGGGGACACCCCCGCACCCCCGGGCGCCGCGCCTCCGGCAGGTGCACCCCGACGGCCCCTCGCTCGCCGCGTATCATGGCGGGGATCCCACCAATTCCGATAACCCGAATCATGTCATCACCCGTTGAACCGTGAACGCCAAGAGAAGGTCGTGCCATGGTCTTGAGCAAGCTCCTGCACCTCGGGGAGGGCCGCAAGGCGAAGGAGCTGGGCAAGCTCGTCCACGCGGTGAACGCGCACGCCGACGAGATGTCGGCACTGTCCGACTCGGAGCTGAGCGTCAAGACCGACGAGTTCAAGCGGCGGCTCGCCGACGGGGAGACCCTCGACGACCTCGAAGCCGAGGCATTCGCCGTCGTCCGCGAAGCGGCCTGGAGGGTGCTGGGTCAGCGGCCCTTTGAGGTGCAGGTGTTCGGGGGGGCAGCCCTCCATGAGGGGAACATCGCCGAGATGAAGACCGGTGAGGGCAAGACGCTCACCTCGACGATGCCGGTCTACCTCAATGCGCTCGAGGGCAAGGGTGTCCACGTCGTCACCGTCAACGATTACCTCGCCAAGCGCGACTCCGAGTGGATGGGGGCCGTCCACCGCTTCCTCGGCATGAGCGTCGGTCTGGTCTATGCCATGCAGTCACGGGAGTCGAAGGAGCAGGCCTACTCGCGGGACATCACCTACGGCACGAACAATGAGTTCGGCTTCGACTATCTGCGTGACAACATGGCCTGGGACGTGTCACAGAGGGTCCAGCGCGGACACCATTTCGCTCTCATCGACGAGGTCGACTCCATCCTCGTCGACGAGGCCCGCACCCCCCTCATCATCTCGGGGCAGGCCGAGCAGAGCGCCCAGTGGTACCAGATCTTCGCCCGTCGGGTCGCGCCGAACCTCAGACGCGGCGAGGAGGACACTCGTAGCCACGAGGCGACCGGCGACTACGTCGTCGACGAGGCGAAGCACACGGTCGCGATCACCGAGGAGGGAGTCACGAAGGTCGAAAAGATTCTCGGCGTCGAGAATCTCTATGAGAGCGTCAACACCTCCTTGGTGCACCACCTCATCAACGCGCTGAAAGCGAAGGAGCTCTTCAAGCGCGACGATGAGTACATCGTCCACGACGGCGAGGTGAAGATCGTCGACGAGCACACCGGTCGCGTGCTGGAGGGGCGCCGCTACTCCGAGGGTCTGCACCAGGCCATCGAGGCGAAAGAGGGCGTGCGAATCAAGGAGGAGAACCAGACCCTCGCGACCGTCACGCTGCAGAACTATTACCGGATGTACGCCAAGCTCGCCGGCATGACCGGCACGGCCAAGACCGAGGAGATCGAGTTCCAGGAGATCTACAAGCTCGGCGTCGTGGTCGTTCCCACGAACATGCCGATGATCCGCATGGATCAGGCCGACCTCATTTACAAGACCGAAAAGGCGAAGTTCGAGGCGGTCGTCACCGACCTCGCGGAACGCCATGAGCGCGGACAGCCCGTCCTCGTCGGCACCGTATCCATCGAGAAGTCCGAGCGCTTGAGCGAGTTGCTGCGCCGCCGGGGCATCCCCCACGAGGTGTTGAACGCCAAACACCATGAAAGGGAGGCGCACATCATCGCCCAGGCTGGGCGGGTCGGGGCGCTGACGGTGGCGACGAACATGGCAGGTCGCGGGGTCGACATAGTCCTGGGCGGAAACCCCGAGGAGCTCGCGAAGGATGATGTCGCAAGGCTGGGATCTGAGGCCGATCTCGAGGAGCGGGAACGCGTCTTCCGGGAGGCGCTCGAGCGCTACAAAGTGGCCTGTCGCGAGGAGGGCGACAAGGTCCGCGAGCTAGGTGGCCTGTACGTGCTGGGCACCGAGCGACATGAGTCCCGGCGCATCGACAACCAGCTGCGGGGACGCTCCGGCCGTCAGGGCGACCCTGGCGAGTCCCGCTTCTATCTCTCGCTCGAGGACGACCTGATGCGGCTGTTCAATGCCGAGGCCGTCGAGCGCATCATGACTCGCCTGCGGGTACCCGATTCGGTGCCGATCGAGCACAAGCTCGTGACGCGCGCGGTCAGCAACGCTCAGCGGCAGGTCGAATCTCGGAACTTCGAGATCCGCAAGAACGTCCTGAAGTATGACGACGTGTTGAACAAGCAGCGCGAGGTCGTCTACGAGCAGCGCCGTCGCCTGCTCGAAGGTGACCCGCAGAAGATCGAGCAGGTCGCTGAGAGCTACGTGGAGGAGGCGGTACGCGACGTCGTCGACCTCTACGCCGCGCCCGGGGTCTACCCGGAGGAGTGGGATCTCTCGATGTTGAAGACCGAACTCGAGCAGATCTACCCCGTGGGCTACGACTTCGACGCGGTCGATCTCTCGACCCTCGACCGGGACGAGCTCGCAGACGAACTCGTCGAGGACGCTTTCCACGCCTACGAGCAGCGCGAGCAGGAGGTCAGCGCGCCCATCATGCGGGAGGTCGAGCGCCGAGTGCTGCTCACCTTCCTGGACCGGAAGTGGCGTGAGCACCTCTACGAGATGGACGCGCTGCGCGACGGAATCGGCCTGCGCGCCGTCGGTCAGCGCGACCCGCTCACTGAATACCAGCGCGAGGCGTACGACGGGTTCGTGGGGATGATGAACAGTGTTCGCCAGGAGGCGGCAACGTACTTCTTCCACGTGCCTATTCAGCGTGAGGAGGCCGCGGAGCCCACACAAGAGGCGGCCACCACCGTAGAGACCACGCCAGAGCCAGCCGCACAGGATGCGGCGAGGCATGAGACGGCGGACGCCGGCAGCGACAATGGACAGTCGGGGGAGGAGGCGGCGCGAGCGGCGGGCGTGAAACTGCCGGAGCTGCCGGCCCAGCAGCGACCAAGGGGGCTCACGTACGTCTCGTCGAGTGCCGCGTCCCCTCGCAGCTACACCCCCGCCGGCGGTGCCCAACCGGTGGCGCGTCCGGCCGGGGCGTCGGAGCGAACCGCCGAGGGTTCCTCCGTGCGACAGGTGCAGGTCGGCGGACAGGCCCGCTCGGAGAAGGTCGGTCGCAACGACCCCTGCCCATGCGGCTCTGGTCTGAAGTACAAGAGATGCCACGGAGCATGAACACCCGGCCGCTCGCAGCGAAGCGGTGCGACGCGGAGCGGTTTGGCACCTGGAGGCGCCCGCCGCGCGGCAGGCGCGGAACCGCGGGAAGGGCCGCAGGCCGGGCGGGCGGGGAATGCAGGAGCTCTTGCCTCGTCCGAGACGGGGACGAGGCGGTGGGCTAGCGAAGTCAGCTAGCAACCGCAGGCGTTCGGTCCTCCGGTCGGGCGAGCTCGACCACACGCCACGCGGCACGGTGCCGTTCGAGGCGGACAACGAGGACGCCGACGCGTTCACCGCGACGCACGACTACTGCCGCGTCGCAGGCGTCCGGGTGTGGACGGGATGATCGCACCGCCACGACCGCATCGAGAGTCGGGCCGGGGCCGGGGCGGTGTGCAGCCACTGCCAGCCGGGCCTGCAACGCCGGGGCGAGAACCGGGCTGAGCTGGTGGAGGGGCCGCCGGCCGACCTCGACCTCAAGAAAGACGCGGGCGACGGCGTGTGCGAACCGTTCCGGATCGTGGCTGTGCGTGGGGCGCTGTTGGTCCGCACCGCAGTGCGGCTCCAAAGCGGTACCTCCAGCGCCGTTCGGCGCGAGAAGGGTCGGGGCTGCGGTGAGAGATCTCGGTCGGCCAAGCTGCGCGAGCCCGCCCGACCCGGCCCCTTCGGGGCCAGCCCCGCGACCGTCGTTACTGGGGGCGGGGAGGCGTGTGCCCGGCGACATCAGCGCGTCTCGCTGGCGCGGGGCGCTTCGACTGGTTCTGGTGACCCCGTTGGTGCTTGGCGGGGGGGCAGCCACCCGGCGACGACGAGGTGACCGAGGTGGTCCCGCAGCCAAACGGTGTGTTCGGCTGGGGTGGCAGCGCCTGGAGCGGTCGCTACCGCCACGACCCGCCACGGCCAGCCTTCACTGCGTTCCAGGCTCCGGACCTCGACCGACCGGTAGCCGGCCGCCTCCAGCGCCGCACCGGCCTCGGCGAGCTCGGGTTGCTGCTCGACCGGCGTCCACTGGGGCGGGGCCGCGGTCAGCTCGGGAGCGGGAAGCCACCACGGGGAGCCCGCTGGATACGCACCGGTGCCATCCAGGCGGACGGGCACGCCAAGACGAACGACACGCGCGCTGCGATACGCGCCATCGTCCGTGTCGAGCAGAACGGCGACGAGAGTGACGACGGCTGCACCTGGTGCGGGATGGTCGACGGCCTCCACGGCGAGGTGCTCGACGTAGGCCCCGGTTCCCGCGCGACCTAGACCGAGGTCGAGAGGCGGCCCGACGTCCCCGAGCCAGGCTCGTGCGACCGCTACAGCGACCGCGGCGGCGTCTCCTGGGCCGACCGCCGCGCGTCCGCCGAAACGCACTCCTGCCGCAGGCTCCTGCGATGACGGGGTCGAGGACGGCGTTGCACGCGCGGCAGAGGCTGTGGAGCCTGTGTCTGCGTTCTCGGGTGGCAGAGGCGAAGGCGGTGGCGTGCGGTGGAGGGGCCGCGCGAGCAGCAGAACGAGGACAGCCCAGGGTAAGGCTGCGGCCGCGAACGCGAGCCGACCGCGTCGCGCGCGAGGGGGGGACGGGGCATCGTCGAGGAAGTCCCACGGGGCGGAGGAGGACTGGCCCCCGTCATCGGCCTCATCCGCGACGGCGAAACCTTCCTCGTCGGGCGCGTCGCTCCAGGGACGATGAGAAGGTTGATGGCCTGTCATTGCTCACGACCTCCTAGCTCGTAGCTGGGGACCGGCCCCGCCAGAGGGCGGGGC
>JALYGD010000246.1 GCA_030777265.1 Actinomycetota bacterium
ATCCGAAGGGAACCAGCAGTCGCATGAGCGTATCGAGGCTGACGCCGGCATCGACCGTGACGACGCCCCGCTCGAGATCGACGGTACGGACACGGTCGAGCGCTGTGAGGTCGAGCACGACCCCGCCGGCGTTTTGGGCGGCATCGCCGTAGCTGCGAGCGAGCCCTCTGGCGACGAGACCTCGAGCCGGCAGCCGCTCGAGGATCTCGCGGACTTCCTGCGGGGAGCGTGGGCGGTGCACCGTCGCGCGAGTTGGCGCGGTCCGCCCCCAACCCGCCAACAGCTCTTCGCGAGCCGGCAAGCTGGCGGGCTCAGCCGACATACACCGCCCCGAGGAAGACGACCACCCACAGCGCCCCGAAGACCTGCAACGGCCGGTCGGAGAGCACGATCTCCTCTGGAGCCTCGCCGTGCCCCGCCTCGAGCAGCAGCGCGTAACGGAGGATGCCGAGCACGAACGGGACGATCGACAGCTCGGACCACACCCCCCCGCCCTCCGCGGCTTCCTGAAAGGCCCAGAGGCAGTAGGCAACGATCGCCACCGACGAGGCGATGAAACGGACGTAGCGCAGGTAGGCGAGCGAGTACTGGGCGAGCACGAGCCGGGTCTCGACCCGGTTGTCACCCAGATCCGCATGCTCGGCGTGGCGCTTCCCGGCTACCACGAACAACGACCCGAACGAGGCCACTATGAGAAACCAGCTCGAGATCGCAACCCCTGTGGCGACCCCTCCGGCGATGGCACGCAGCACGAAACCGGCCGCCACCCCCGCGAGGTCGACGACCGCGATGCGCTTGAGCCACAGGCTGTAGGCGATCGTCAGGGCCACATACACGGCGACAACCGCGGCGAAGGCAGAACCGAGCACGAACCAACCGCCCACGACGCTGCCGCCGAGCAGCCCCAGCGCGGTCACCATCGCGAGCGGTACGGGCACGATGCCGGCGGCGATGGGGCGGAAGCGCTTGCGGGGATGACGCCGGTCCTCGACCACGTCGGCGATATCGTTGAAGAAGTAGACGCCGCTCGCGGCGAGACAGAACAGGCCGAACGCGCCCAGTGTCCGAGCGAGTGGTCGTGGCTGGAGCAGGACGCCCGCAGCGGCGGGTGCGGCGAAAACGAGCACGTTCTTCGCCCACTGCCGTGGACGGGCGCTGCGAACAAGGCCCCAGAGGAGCCGGGACGCGTCCGCGACGATCGAGCGCTTGTCGACCCCGGGGCGGGCGACATATGCCTCGTCGACGCCGTCTGCTGGTGAGGTCAACGTACTTCCCATGGTCGAGTGGGGTCCCACCGGGACGCAGCCTCGGAAGAGGCGCGTACCTTACCGTTCCGGCACGACGGGAAAAGGAAGCAGGTCCTCCGAGATCCTGCCCTGCACGCTCGCTGCTCGAGCGCCGGAATCCGGGTCGCTACCGCTTCGCCTGCGTGAGCGACGTGGGTCAGCTCCAACCCCTTGACGTCTGCTCGGTCTATCGTCTCCGCCATCCGGCTCCTCCCCCTCGCTCGCAGCGAACAGGCGGCACGAGCAGCATGTCTCCCTCCGGGCAGAGGAAGTCCAGCTTCGCGTCCCATGATGAGATCAGGAGGTGTCATGCCAGCGACGATCGGACGAGACGAACTCCGTCACCTCGTCGAAGACCGCGACACCCAGGTCGTAGAGGTACTGCCGCGTGCCGAATACGACTGGGCCCACCTGCCCGGTGCGATCCACCTGCCCCTCAAGGAGTTCTCTGCCGAGTCCGCGGCGACAAGACTCAATCGCGACCGTCGCGTGATCGTCTACTGCCACGACTACCAGTGAGACATGAGCCCCCGGGCCGCGTGGCGGCTCGAGAGCTACGGCTTCCACCAGGTCTGCGACTACGCCCCCGGCAAGGCTGACTGGCTAGCTTTCGGCCTGCCCTACCGCGGCAGCGCCCAACTCGTCGGCGCGCTGCTGACCCACGATGTGGCGACCGCCAGCCCCCGGGAACGCCTCGGACAGGTGCACGACCGTCTGGCCTCGAGCCCTCACGGGCTGGTGGTCGTGCTCAATCATGCCCGCGTCGTCGCAGGGGTGCTGCGCTCCGACGAGTGGGAGGCGGACCCTGACGCCGCAGTCGAGGATGTCATGCGTGAGGGGCCGACCACCGTCCGTCCCAGTGAGGAGATCGAAGCCCTCCTGGAGCGCATGCAGCGTGCGGACACCGCGAGCGCGATCGTCACCCGCTCCGACGGCACCCTCCTCGGCCTCTTCGAGCGAACCCGCGCCGAACAGCAGCTTCAAACGCCAACTCAACCGTGACGACCATGGTGCCCCTGGGTCGCTCTGGAAGTGGCTCATCGCCAGTCCCCAGCAAGCTGATCTAATCCGCCCTATCGACAACCGGAAACGCCATTCGCCGCTGGGTGTGCGCCTGACAAGGGCGAAGGATTACATGAGCAATCGGGGACAGGAGGGCCCAGTCCATCGGAGCACGGCGGGTGATGTTAGCCCGGGAACTACAGCGAGTCGGCAGCGCCACCGAAACGACGACTTCATCGTCCAGACGCGGGCACTCGTCGCCGACGGCGACCGCTACACATGAGCGAAGCGGGCCGTGGATCCCCTCAGAAGGGGCGCGTCGCAAGTGTCGCGCCGACACTGCTCGAGCTGGCGGTCGTGGGAACGATGACTCTTGGTGCGCTGGTTCTCCTACGCCTGCGTACCCCCACGTGGTCCTTGACGATGCTGCCGCCCGGCGTCGACGGCCATTACTACGCCGCTATGGCCGAAGGAGCATGGCGGCTCTGCGTACGGGCACCCTTCTGCTGGCGCCCGGTGGTCCCCCTGCTGGCCGGCCTGCTGCCCTTCGCAACGACCCAGGCGTTCATGTTGCTCAACATCGGGTTGCTGTCACTCGCCGGTGTCATCTTCTACTGGTTCCTCCGCACGGATACGGGATCGTGGCTCTGGGCGAGCGTTGGTGTCCTGCTCTTCGTCTCCCTGGGTTGGGCGACGAAGTTCCTCTTCCTCTATCCCTGGCTGACCGATGCCGGGCTCTTCGTCGTGATCAGCGTGGCGATTTTTGCCGCCCGTGACCATCGCCCGGTGATCTTTGCCGTCGCGCTGGCGGTCGGCGTGCTCACTAAGGAGGCGGCGTTCGCGGCCGTAGGTCTCTACTACGGGCTGAACGCCCAAAGAGCGGTCGACGGGAAGGCTCTGCGAAGCTCGCTCTTCGTGTCGGTCCCTGCGGTGGTGCTCGCGGTTGCGGTCCGCTTCGGCCTGCCCGGCTCCGCCAGCCTCGACGAAGCGCTTTCCCTCGGCCGCCACCACGTCGAAGCGCTCGCAAGTTGGACGCTGTGGCGCACCATCACCGTGGGCACGTGGGGCATCGTCGGGTCATTGGGCGCGCTGGCCGGCCTGCTCCGTCATCCCGAACTGGCATGGCGACTTACCCCCTTCATCGTTGCCGTCTATGCCCAGTTGGTGATCGCGCACGACACCGAGCGCCTCCTCGTCTTCGGCTTCCCAGCCGTGCTCTGGCTGGCGGTCGTCGGTCTGCGGGCCTTCGTGCCCGGCGCCTTGGCCCTCGCGCTAGCGGCTGTGACCTTCGGGTCGGCCTTTCTCCTCGTTTTGCCGCCCTTCGGTCCGCTCGGTGAAGCCACGCAGGTTGCTGCCGTCGTGGTCGTCGGCTTCGTGCTGCTCGTTCGTCGCTTCGTCGGCCCGCAGCGGACCGTCCGGCTTGTGACGG
>JALYGD010000247.1 GCA_030777265.1 Actinomycetota bacterium
GGACCGCACGCCGGATGATGGCGTTGTGGACGCTCAGCACCTCGAACCACTGGGCGTCGCCGAGGGAAGAGGCGAGCTCCGTGGACGACTCGATGTCGCTGAAGGCGATCGTCACAGTTCGGTCGGCCTGAAACGCCTTCCGTACGGCAGCACCCGCGGCGGTCACCTCCGCCGCCACCCGCTCGATAGATGACCGCGGTCTACCGGTGCCGCTCTGCCAGCTGCTTTCGGCCAGGCGGAGGCCTGCGAGCACGATGGTGGTGTTGCCGAGCCGGATCACGGACTCCGGGCCGAGGGTCACCGGCTCGGTGACCGGTAGCCCATCGAGGGTGGTGCCATGCGTCGAGCCGAGATCGCGGACCCACACCTGCCCGCTTTCCGGACGCAGCTCCAGGTGGTGGCGGGAGACCTGCGGATCATCGAGCAGCAGGCCGGGACCGTCCCGCCCTACCTCGAGCGGTTCGAGGAGGACGACGTGCAGCGGAGCCCGGCCCGGCTCCTCCACGAGCACGACGGGTGCGTCCCTCAGGGCCGGCATCCCGCCGCTTCCTCTCCCGGCCCGAGGAACTGTCGGCGCGCCTCTTCGTCCCACCGGTTGCCGGCCCGGGCGCAGACTCTCTCCTTGTCGAGGATGTCCCAGATGCGTACGGAACCGTCCTCACTGCTCGATGCGAAGAGGGCGCCGTTGCCGATGGTCGTCAGCCGCCATACCGGCCCCTGGTGGTCTGCGATCGCCCCGCCGAGCAGCCGCCCGAGCTCACGGTCCCACAGCCGGAGCGTCCCGTCTCGGCTGGCCGTCACCACCGTGCCGCCCGACAGGAACACGACGTCGGTGGCGCCGCCCGGGTGGGGGGTCAGATCCAGCAGCCGGGTGCGCGAGCCGACGTCCCACAGCGTCACGAGCTCGTCGGCGCTGGCTGTGGCCAGCACCTCTCCGTCTGGCGACCAGGACAGGCTCCACAGGATGTTGTTGTCCGCTTCCCAAGCGGCCGCCTGCAGCCGTCGCGGCAGGTCCCACAGCCGTACCGATCCTTGTTTGTCGGCAACGGCGAGGGTGTCGCCGTCGGGGGACAGGGCCATCCGGGTCACCCCACCCGGATGCGGGCCGAGGGGTCGCCCGGCCGGTTCGCTGGTCGTAGCGTCCCACAACCGCACCGCCCCGTCTTCGCCGGCGCTGAGCAGCAACCGCCCGTCGGGCGTGAACCCCAGCGCCGTCACGGCGCCCTCGTGTCCCTGTCCGGGGCCGGGAAGCTCCGCCCCCGTCGCCACTTCCCACACGCGTACCTGCCCCCCCGCCCCACCGGTGACCAGCCGTCCGCCGTCGGGACTGAAGGCGACCGCCCACACCGCTCCCTCGCCGGTGTCGAGCGTGATCATCAAGCGGCCGGTGGTGGCCGAGAACACCCGTATCGCCCCGGCACCGTCGCCGGTCGCGAGGAGCGCGCCGTCTGGGCTGGCAGCGAGCCCATAGGCGCCCGCCTGGTGGCCGGGGAGGAGCAGGCCGAGCGGTTCGCTGCCCGCGCGCCACAACCGCATCGTCTGGTCGAGGCCGAGGGTGGCTAGGACCGCCCCGTCGCCGCTCAGTGCAGCGTCGAACACCTCCCGGTCATGGCGAGCCTCCGAGACGGCCACCTCCTCGCCCGCCGCCACGTCCCAAACCCGGATCCGGCCCGCTTCGTCGCCGACGACGAGCAGCGAGCCGTCGGGGGAGAACTGTGCGCCGCGGACCTTCCCATGACCCGCGGAGGGCTCGGCCACCATCTTCCCGGAGCTGTGGTCCCACAGGCGAACTCGACCATCGCTGCTGACCGTGGCGAACACCTCTCCCGCGGGGTGGAACACGATCTCCCAGACGTCGCTCTCGTGAGCCTTGAACGGCCCCAGCACGGGCTCCCGGTCGGCCACCCGCCAGCCCCACACCTCACCACGCCCGTCCCCCGCCAGCAGCAGCGTCCCGTCCGGGCTGAAGGCGACCGTGAGAAAACCCCGACTGACGTCGACCACCGGGGGTCCGGCTTCCGCCCGGGTGCGGACGTCCCACAAGCGGACGGTCCCGGACTCGGAGGCGGTCGCGACCAAGCTGTCGTCGGGGCTGAAGGCCGCGCTCCACACCAGACCACCTGCCCGGGTGAACTCCAAGGGCGGGGGGACCGAGACGGGATCGGTCAGGTTCCACAACAGCACGGCACCGTCCAGGCCCGCCGACACCATCCGCGCCCCGTCCGAGCTGAACGCGAGCTCCTCGATCGCACGGCCATGTCCGGCGATCGCTGATCCGAGTTCTTTTCCGGTGCGAGCGTTCCACAGGCCGATACTGCCGTCGCGGTTGCCCGTGACGACGACGTCCCCCTGCGGTCGGATGGCGACCGTCAGGGCCTCGTTCGCGACCTGCGACGCCACGGCCGGCGCCCAGGTGGCTGCGGCGAGGGCCTGACCGCCGGTGACGAGAGCCGCCCGCGCCTCGGGAGGAGCCGCTCGGCTGCGGGCCATGCTCTCCACCGCAAGTGCGAGGGACAGGCGGGGGTCCTTCTCGACCAGACCGAGCGCCTGACTGGCGAGGGACTGAGCGAGACGCTCGGTGGCCTGCAGCTCGTTGCGCTGCGCACGCCGAAAGCCGGCGAAGGCGACCACGGACGCCACGACGGCAACGACGGTGAGCAGGCTGAGGATCGTCACGGCCACTCGCCGGATCCGCCGCGAGCGGCGGGCCGCCAGCTCCGCCCGCTCCTGTGCTTCCCGGTGCGCTGACTCTCCCGCCTCGAGGAACTCGAGTTCGAGGGTGTTGAGCTGCCCGCGGTTGACGAGGACCCATTCCAGCGCCGACAGGAGCGGCGTTCCTCTGTACAGCAGGTCGGGGTGGCGCCCCTGCCCGTCCCACTCGGCGGCCGCTCGCCCGATTCGTTGGCGGATCCGGAGGTCGTCGCGGCTCTCCTCGATCCACCCCCGCAGTCGGGGCCACGTGCGGATGATGGCTTCGTGGGCGAGCTCCACCGTCTTGCGATCGGCCGTCAGCAGCCGGGCCTCGACGAGCGCCTCCACGACCGTCAGCACGTCAGGCTCGGCCTCGCGGGACAACTCACTGAGAGCGATACGCCGGCGGGTATCGGGAGTCCCCTCCCCGGGGCTGACCAACCGCAGCAGCAGTCGCCGTGCGGCCTCCCGCCGTGCGTCATCGAAACGGTCCGTGTAGAGCGCTTCGGCGCTCTGGGCAATCGCCCCGGCCACACCCCCCGCCTGTCGGTACGCCTCGACCGTAAGTCGTGATCCTTTGCGACGCTTCCACGTTTCAACCAGGGCGTGTGAGACGAGCGGAAGTGCCCCCTGCTCCTCCCCACTCTCGTCGAGGATGGCATCGACCAGTGCGGCGTCCACACTCAGCCCCGTCAGCCGGGCCGGTTCCTCGATGGCGTGGCGCAACTCTTCCCTCGTCATGGGCCCGACCATCACCTGGTTGTCGGTGATGCGCCGCGCCAGCCAGGGGAAAAGCGAAGCCGTACCGTAGAAGTCAGCCCTGATCACGAGGAGGAGCCGCACCCGGCTGTCGAGCGGATCGGTCAGGGCGGCCAATACGTCGAGGAACGCCTCCTGCTCTACCCGCGACGAGGTGAGCGTGAACAGCTCCTCGAACTGGTCGATGCACAGCAGCAGGCCGCCGACCATGTCGGTGACCTCCTCTGCCAGTTGCCGCATTCGGAGAGGATCGTGCCGGGGCTCCCCGGCCCAGGCCGACGAGTCGGCGCGCACTCTCCGCCATGCCTTCGCGAGCTGGTAGTGGAGCTCCGAGGCGGGATCGGAGCCCGGAGTGAACAGGGCGATCGGCCATCGCTCGCTGCCTGGCAGCGCTCCGCGGGCGACTGCGGGGACGAGCCCGGCCCTCACAACCGATGACTTGCCGCTACCCGAGGCGCCGCCCACGACGAGTGTCCGCTCGCCTCTCAATCGTTCCACCAACTCGGCCACGAGCGCGTCCCTGCCGAAGAAACGATCGGCGTCGTCGGGCTGGAACGCGGCCAGGCCCTGGTAGGGACAGGACACGGAGGTCGCAGCCACAGCCCCTGTCGCGGATCCACCGACGTCGAGGCCTTCCCGTCCGGTGTCGAGAACGTCGAGAAAGGCGACCCGCCAGGCGGCGATGTCTGGATAGCGGTCGTCGGGATCCCTCGCCAGGCCCCGCCCGAAGAGCGGTCGCCACCTCGCCTCCACCGATCCCAGCGCCTTCTCCAGCTCGGCCGGGTCGGGCGGGGGCGTGGCGGTGAACACCTCCCACAGCACGGCGGTGGACCCGAAGACGTCGGCAGCCGGTCCCACGGTCGCGGCGGGATCGGACTGCTCGGGGGCGCGGTAGCGGGGCGTGCCGCCGAGCAGACTGGCGGAACGCGCAGACCGGACCAGATCCTTCGCCAGACCGAGGTCGCCCAGCAGAAGCCGCTCGTCCGCGCCGATCAGCCCCGCCCGGGCTGTGGTGGGCACCGATCTTGCCTTCCGATGCGAGTCGGCTTCACGCCGCATGAGCAGCAGATTGCTCGGATTGACGTCCCGGTGAACGAACCCAGCCCGGTGGAGGGCGGCGAGCCCCTCCGACAGCACGTCGATGATCTCTCGGACGCTGGCCACGTCGGCGCCCGGTACCGCACGAGGGGTCAGCCGCTCCGCCAGGCTTCCCCGCTCGGCGTAGTCCATGACGAAGTACGGCCGCCCGTCGTCGAGTTCACCGACGTCGTGGACCGTGATGAGATGGTCGCTGCGTACCCGGCGCAGCAGGCGAGCCTCGTCCAGGAACCGCTGGCGGATGTCTTCGTCAGCAGCCCAGTGGTCGGCGAGGATCTTGATCGCGACCGGGCCATCCAATGCCGGATCATGCGCCCGGACGACGACAGCGAAACCACCCACCCCGACGACGGACTGGGTGCGGTAGCGGCCGATGAAGTCGGGGAGACGGACGCGAGCCTCAGCGACCTCCCTCAAAGCAGCGCGCTCACGTCCCGGCAATCGAAGAGCGTGGGATCGATGACGATGTGAGCGCGGTCCCCCGCCGTCACGCAGATCCTGGTGGACTCACCGCGGTTCGCCACCGAGGCTTCGCTCTGGGTGATGTAGGTGGGATAGGCGTCCGTAGGATTCCACTCGCCCTGCTTGACACCGCGAGCTTCGGCGTCGTCGCTGACCTGCGCGGCGGTGTACGTGTCCCAATAAACGTGGATGTGGTTCTTCGAGATGTCGGGCCGGAAGTTCGCTTCCCACGTGATCGCCAGCTCGTCGCCCTCACGGGTCACGTCCACGATCGTGATTCGGCACCCCTCAGGGGGGCAGGCGTTCGCTACCGGACCCGGCGACGGCGTTGCTTCGGGGGCGGTGCCGGCAGCCTGGCCGCCAGTGTCAGCCCCGCCGCCGCACGCCCCGACCAGCACAAAGCTCGCCAGCAGAGCCGCCCATGACCCCCGCCATTCGCTGCGACCCACGTCGACATCTTTCCCGTGCTGCCGCTATCGCAAGTCAGCCTACACCGGACGTTGCGTGGTCGGAGCGGTCTGGAGGGCGGCTGAGGGCATGCGCTTCGGGCTTCACGGCGACTGGGCCCTCGGCACCGGGTGACGCAGCACTGTGCCGAGAGGACATTGTTGGGATCAGGCTCGCTCGCCCAGAATGGGCTCGGCGCCTGGGTCGAGGGATGCGCCACGTCTCCGTCGGTCAAACACCACCGCGGACGACGTACGCGGTGACCGCATCGGTCTTGCCCTTGACTCGAAGAGCCGGGAGACGTTCGACGAACGCGCCGGGCGGCAGACGTTCGTAGGTGCCTTCGCCGATCACGACCTCCCCGACTGGGGCCTGGCGCTCCAGTCGGGCCGCGAGGTTCACGGTGTCGCCGACCACGTCGTGCTTGCGGTAGCCACGTTCGGCGCCGAGGACCCCCGAGGCCACGTCGCCGCTGTTCACGCCGACCCGGAAACGCGGCCAGTCCGGCTCTCGGTCCGCGATCTCCGTGGCGGCCCGCTGCAGCGCGAGGCCGGCCCGGGTGGCGAGCAGCGCGTGCTCCGGCTGGTCTCCCGCCTTGTTGAAGACGACCATGATCGCGTCGCCGATCAGCTGGTGGACCTGGCCGCCGTGCTCCTCCATCAGCGGGACGAGCCGCGAGAAGTACGCGTTGAGCATCCGCGCGACCTCCCCAGGCGGGGTCCGCTCGGAGAACTCTGTGTAGCCCTGGAGGTCGGCGAACAGGACACTAACCTCCTCCGCGCCGGCCAGGGTCTGCTCGAGGTACAGCGCACTGAACCGCTCCTCGTGCCACTCCTTTTTCGCGGCCGCGGCAATGACCGCGAAGGCGGCGAGCATGAGGACGTGCCACTCCCACCACGAGACCTGCCAGTTCACGGCGTAGGCGATGACCACCATCGACTCCGCCAGCAGCGCGAACGCGAGCGCGACCGCGAACACGAAGCGTGCGCGGCGACGCTGGTAGAGCCGCAGGTACCCCACCGCCCCGGCTCCGTAACCGAGGACCCCGACCAACCCGAGGGCGACCTGCCACCCATCGAGCGCCTCCTGCTGCAGGGGGTCGTTCAGCGGGCGGACCTCCGCGAGCGACATCACCGCCCACGCGAGCATCACGCCCAGCAGTCCAGCCAGGATCGGTCTCGAACGTGCCGTGATGCGGCGCGACGCCGACGGAGACAGGTCGAGCGCGGACGCCGCCACGAACACACCTCCCAGCAGCAGGCCGACCGGCGTCGCGAGTTCGAACCCGGCGTTGGGTCCGACCAGGACCCCCGGCGTCGCCAGCGCGTGCAGTCCGAGGAAACCCGCCCCGGACAGGAACGCCAGCGACACCAAGAACAGCCGGGCGTCCCGTCGGCGGCGCGCCGCGACGGTGACCGCGTACCCGAGGGACATCGCCATCGCCGCCGCGGCCAGCACCAGCCAGAAGTGCGCCGGGTGGTTCTCCCAGCGCGCGTCGAGCACCGGACGCAACCGCAGCAAGGCGAGGAGCGCGAGTGGGGCAAGCACGACAGCGGCAGCCGCGATCACCCGAGTTGGCTGGTCCGCCGGAGGGTCGGGCTCGATCACCGCACGTTCACCGAACGTCATCCGCGCGAGGATAACGAGGGTAACCCGCTCGCGCAGGGACCAGGGGAGACGGGGCGGCGGCTCTAGCTGAGGCGGAGGCTCGGGCTATCTGGGCAGCTGCCAGCTAGCCGAGCTATGGCTCCATCGAGCCCCCAAGTACGCGTGGGGGCTGACGCCGGATCACGAGCGGAAACGCCCTGCACTTCGCTAGGCGCAGCCCAGCGAACACGAGGATCAGGTCGTGCTCGCAGAGCATGCCCGGTCGAGCTTTCGAGGCGAGGCACCGCTGTATGGTGCCAAACTGGAGCCAGCACGCTCGCAACTCCGTTGACCGCTTTTGCGGTGGGAGGGCTGATGACCACGGCCGACACCCTTGATCGGGCTCGGGACTCGTTCGGTCGGCAGGCGTGGGAGGACGCCTACGCCCGGCTGTCGGCTGCGGATCACCAGGAGCCACTCGAGTTCGAAGATCTTGAGCGGCTGGCGGTGGCTGCCTACCTGACGGGGAGGGACGAGGAATGCGAGGAGGTCTGGGCACGCGCGCATCACGAATGCCTGCGAATGGGCGACCCGGCGCGGGCCGCCCAGTGCGCGTTCTGGTTGGCTCTCGGCCTCCTGCTCAGAGGCGAGTTCGCCCGCGGTGGAGGCTGGCTGGCCAGGGCCCGGCGCCTACTGGATGATTGTCAGCTCGACTGCGTGGAGCAGGGGTATCTGCTCTTGCCCGTCGCACTGCAGTGCATGGCGGAGGGCGACCCTGCGAGCGCCTACACCACCTTCGGCCAAGCCGCCAAGATCGGTGAGCGCTTCGACGACCCGGACCTGGTGACCCTCGCCCGGTGCGGCCGGGGACAGGCGCTGATCCGACTGGCAGAGGCCGCGGAGGGCGTGGCCCTGTTGGACGAGGCCATGGTCGCGGTTGAGGCGCGCGAGGTGTCTCCGGTCGTCGCCGGGCTCGTCTACTGCGCCGTGGTCAACGCCTGTCAGGAGATCTTCGATCTGCGCCGGGCGCAGCAGTGGACGGCAGCGCTGAGCCGCTGGTGCGCCTCGCAGCCGGACCTGGTGCCTTACCGCGGCCAGTGCCTGGTGCACCGCGCCGAGATCATGCAGATGCACGGCGACTGGCCAGACGCCATCGAGGAAGCGCAGCGGGCCTGCCAACTGCTCTCCCAGCCCAGCCACCCCTCGGCGGGTGCGGCCTTCTACCAGTTGGGCGAGCTCCAACGGCTGCGTGGCGAGTTCGCCAAGGCCGAAGAGGCGTACCGCCAGGCCAGCCAGTGGGGACGAGACCCGCAGCCGGGCCTGGCGCGGCTGCGGCTGGCCCAAGGTCAGGTCGACACCGCGGAGGCGGCGATCCGCCGCTGTATGGACGAGGCCCAGGACCGTGTGACACGGACCAAGCTGCTGGCCGCCCACGTCGAGATCATGCTTGCCGCAGGTGACGTCGCCGGGGCACGCGCCGGGGCCGATGAGCTGTCGGAGGTCGCCGCCGACCTCGAAGCGCCGCTCCTGCACGCGGTCGCTGCCCATGCGCAGGGGGCAGTTCTGTTGGTCGAGGGCGACGCCCAGGCGGCGTGCATGGCGCTGCGCCAGGCGTGGAGGGCCTGGCATGAGCTCGAGGCGCCCTACGAGGCCGCTCGGGTCCGGGTTCTCATCGGAGTTGCCTGTCGGCAACTCGGTGACGAAGACACCGCGGAGATGGAGCTCGACGCGGCGCGCTGGGTGCTCGGGCAGTTGGGTGCCGCGCCAGCCCTCGCCAAGGCGGAGGAGCTGTCGCAGGCGGCAGCGCCCAAGCCCACGGGAGGGCTGAGCGCGCGCGAGGTGGAGGTGTTGCGCGTGGTGGCCGCCGGCAAGACCAACCAGGCGATCGCCACCCAGCTTTTCATCAGTGAGAAGACCGTGGCTCGCCACCTCAGCAACATCTTCACCAAGCTGGGCGTGTCGTCGCGGGCGGCGGCCACCGCCTACGCCTACGAGCACGACCTCGTCTAGGCGCGCCTACACAGAATTGCCCACCCTCCGAGCAGGCCTCGCTTTGGGTATTCCTCCCGATGCGACGATCAGGGCGGCTCCGTAGCGTCGTGATCGGCAGTTCCCCAGGCGAGAATCCGACGAGGAGGGCGCAACCATGCCGATCGCGATGTTGCTGGACAACCCCTATGGTTCGCAGGAGATCTACAACAAGGCCCGGGAGCAGCTCGGCTTGGAGCAGCCTGCCGGAGCCATCCTCCACGTCGCCGGGCCGAGCCCGCACGGCGGCTGGCGTGTCATCGAGCTGTGGCAGTCGGAAGAGGACGCCAACCGGTTCCTCACAGAGCGTTTGGGACCAGCCCTCAAAGCCGCCGGGGCCTCAGGTCCGCCGCCCCAGCCGCAGTTCTGGCCAGTGCACAACTACCTCACCTAGGCCGGCACGAACGTCGAAGTGTCCCGTCGGCGACTACCCAGGAGGCGACGATGAGACAGCCCGAAGTAGGGGAGGCCATGCAGCGTCCCCCTGGCGAGGAAGCTCGCGAGAGGCTGCTGCACGCGCGCGGTACGGAATCGAGAGGAGGTCAGCCCACATCTTCGAGGACGAGAGCGCGATCCCAAGCAGCCATCGTTGCGATTGCTCCTGCGGTGCTGCTCGCTGGGCTCGTCGCCCATCCCTACATCGGCTTGGGCCCTCTCGACGAGGCCGCGATCGCGGCGGCCGTCGTCTCGCAGACCACGCGCTGGGGACTGGCGCACCTCACGGTCGGTGTCGCCTCTGGGCTCGCCGTCCTCGCCTTCCTCGCCGTCCGCAGCTACCTGCGAGAGGCGGGCGAGGAGCGGTGGAGCGCCCTGGCGTTCCCGTTCATCGTCATCGGCAGCACGCTGTTCGCGGTGCTGCCCGGCATGGAGTTCGCGCCGCTGGCTGCTGCCCAGACCGGTGGCGACGTTCAGGCGGTCCAGGCGGCGCTGTTCCCCTGGTTCTTCTCCGTCCTTTTGACGGGCGCACTCACCTTCACGCTCGGGGCCCTCGGCTTCGCAAAGGGGATCACAGACAGCGGGATTCTGAGCCGGAGGCTGACCTGGCTCGTGGTAGGGGCCCTCGTTGTTCTGGCCGCTGCGCGCTTCGTCCCCTTGGCCCTCGTGCAGTTCTACGTGCAGGGCGTGGCCGGCATCGTCGCCCTGTGGCCGCTGGCCTACAAGATGTGGAAGCAGCCGGAGGCGCGACCCGCGGCGCACGCGCGAACGCTGCCGGCGGCCTGACAGCATCAGGGATCTGCGGCGTCAAGCGGGGGCCCATCGACAGAGCCGCGCGCCTGGCAACGCGCCGGTTCATTCGTACCCATTTCAGGATGAGGGTGAGGCCTGCGCAGGATGTCCTGCGCCGTATCGACCTTCGTCCCGGCATACAACTCTTGGCCCGGAGCGAGACGAGGAAACGCGACTGAAGCTGGACAAGGACGAGGAGACGCCGATGACTGGCACCCCGCAGACGGCGACCTACGAGACCTACGCTGGTAGCGCGCCGGAGAACTACGAAAGATACTTCGTCCCGGCAATCGGCGAGCCCATCGCCCGCGACCTGATCAACGCCGCCGACCTCCGTGCCGCGAGCGCGTCCTGGACGTCGCCTGCGGCACGGGGGTCGTGACGCGCCGGGCCGGGGCCGGCTCTCAATAGCGCAGCACGTCTTCGCGAAGACGTCGAACCCTGATCTGCGTCTGCTGTACGGGGCGCCGAGGCCCTGATCGTTCCCTCGCACCTCGAGGGCTTCGGGCTGCCCGCGACCGAGGCTGCTGCGTGCCAGGTTGATCCAGAGGCCGGCGTGTACCGCCAAGTGCACGGAGGCTGTTGACCAAGGCTGGCGACGTCGAGCGAGGCCGCCGAAACTCCGCAAGGACAGCCTTTTCCCTCGCTGCTCGAGCCGGCGCATCGACCGCACCTGCTGGCGGTGGTGATGGAGGCCTACGTCGGGGCGCATCGACCCGTCGGTCGAACATCAGTTGGCTCGGTCGGATACGGGCGGGTCGTACGCGAAGCAGCGGTCCCAGCGCTCGCCGAACCGGCGCATCGCCTCGCCGATCGGCACCGCTTCCAGTCGCCCGCCGTCGACCTCCTCCACCAATACGGACGACGGCCTCGACGTCGTTCTCGAAGGGGACGCGCAGCTGGTAGGCGACGACGAGCGGTTGCGTGACTGCGGCCTACGTGAGCAAGTATGGCCACGACTGGGCCTTCGACGTCCGCGATGGAGCCTTCGTTCACGCGGACGGCGGCCGTGCGCCCGTGGTCGAACTCGCACCCACCACGGCATTCGGCTTAGGGAAGGGCACCTTCAGCCAGACGCGGTGGCGCTTCTGAAACCCTCGGTCAGCCGCTACTGCGAGATCCTCACCGGGCTGGACATACTCCAGCGGACCCAGTTCCGGCGGGTGTGACCCGAGCCGCTACCGACCTCGCAAGAGTGTCTTGTTTTGGATCTGTCCCTTGTCGGGGCT
>JALYGD010000248.1 GCA_030777265.1 Actinomycetota bacterium
CGTTCACCGCGCGGGCGGGGTCGGCGCCGGAGGCGACGGCGAGCAGGTCGCGGAGATAGGAGGCGAGATCGTCGAGCGCCATCTGGAGCGCCCGTTGTCGCTCATCACGTTCGAATCGTTCGAACCGCTTCTGCAGGCGCCCCTTCACGCCTGGTGGCCATGCTCCCCCGAAACACTCCTCGAGCCGGGCGAGCTCCGCGGCATTCACGGCGGACCGGACCTTCCTGCGACCGCGGGCCCAGGCGTCCAGCGCCTTCGCAATCGGCACGACCGCGGCCGGGCCCTCCTCGAGCAGCCGCCCCACGATCGCCAGGTGCTCGTGACGGGCGTCGGCGACGGCGGGGTCAGCGAGGTCAGCCACACGCTGCGGCGAGCCCATAGCAGCGCGCACGAGCTCAGTACGGCGCTCTTCAGCCACTCCCATCCGTGCCGCGTAGGCGGAGAGGGCCTCTGCGCCCCAGGGGGCGAAGTAGACCCGTCGGCAGCGGGACACCACCGTGTCGAGCAAGGATTCCTCGTCCTCCGCCTCGAGGATCCACACCACGGACGCGGGCGGCTCTTCGAGCACCTTGAGGAAGGCGTTCTGGGCCCCTTCGTTCATGCGGTCGGCGGCCACGACCCGCAGCACCTTCCGACGGCCCTCTACCAATGTGAGGGTCGCCGCCGGGATCCACTCCTCGCGCACCCCGTCGACCACGTGGGAAGCGCCTTCCGGCTCGAACTCCCACAGTGCGGGATGGGTGCCGGCCTCGATGCGTCGACAGGTCGAGCACACTCCGCAGGCGCTCCCACCCGAGCGGTCCGGACAGTTGAGCCCAGCCGCGAGTCCACGGGCCGCCTCGCGCTGACCGACACCCGCGGGGCCGACGAAAAGCCAGGCGTGGGAGACCTCGTCGCGGGAGAGGGTGGCACGAAGGATCTCCGCGGCAGCAGGCTGGGCGGGGAGCGCGTCCCACATCACTGCTCGATATGCCCGGTCTCGGCCGTGCGGATGTCGGCTGTGGGCTCCGAACGGGCGCCCTGTACGTTCTCGCCGGAGTCCCGAGGCTCATCCGGCTCCTCCGCCGGCTCGCCGGGAGACGGCTCGTCACCGTGGGGTTCGGAGTCGAGCAGCCGCAGTATCGCGTCTCGGATCTTTGCATGGACCTCCTCGGGCGCGGTCGAGGCGTCGACGACGAGGAAGCGGTCAGGGTCGGCGCCGGCGAGGCGCCGGTAGGCCTGGTTCACCACGTGGTGGAACGGCAGCCCCTCGCCCTCGAGGCGGTCGGGGCTCACCCCCGCCCGCGCGAGGCCTTCCGCCGCCTCGACGTCGAGCAGGACGACCGCGTCGGGCTGGAGGTCCCCGGTCCCCCAGCGGTTGATCTCCTGCACCGGCTGCTCGCCGAGCCCCCTGCCTACCCCCTGATAGACGATCGACGAGTCGACGTAGCGGTCACAGAGCACCACCGCACCGCGCTCGAGCGCCGGGCGAATCACCTCCTCGGCGTGCTGGGCGCGGGCGGCGGCGTACAGCAGCGCCTCCGTTCGCTCGGTGATGCGGCCGTCGGGGTCGAGGAGCAGTTCGCGGACGGCCTCGCCGAGTTCCGTCCCGCCGGGCTCCCGAGTGACGACGACTTCGAAGCCCTCGCGCTCGATCGCAGCCCGCAGCAGCCGTAACTGCGTCGTCTTGCCGGCACCCTCCCCGCCCTCGAAGACGACGAACCAGCCGGATGGTGTGGGGCCGGGCCGCTCGTCGGAGCTAACCTGGTCGTGCTCGCCGAACTCGAGCTGACGGTCGCCGTTCGCTCGTTGAAGTTGCCGTGCGGACAGGGCCGCACCGACCACGGCGATGAGCCCGCCCAGGGCAATGGTGATGCGCACACCCCCGATGCGGTAGCCCGGGCCAATCTCGGTGCCGAGAACTCCAACCACCGCTGGGGCGAGTACGAGGCTGGCGAACAGCGACACGCGAACCCCGGTGTTGAAGGCGGCGAACGCCCGCCCGCGTATCTCGTCGCCCGTGCTCTCCTGGAGCATCGTGTAGCCGCTCACAAAGGCCAGGCCGGCACCGAGGCCCATCATGGAGGCAGCCGCCGCCGCGCTCCAGAGGTCGGGCATGAAGGCGGCGACGGTGGCGAACAGGCCTCCGATCCCGATCCCCGGCCCGAACACCCGATCCTTGCCGAAGCGCCCCTCCGCCCATACCGCGGCGAAGAGCCCCACGAGCATGCCGGAGCCGGTGACGGCGACGAGCAACCCGAAGCCGGTCCGGCCCGCCCCGACGACGCTGACGAACAGCTTCGCCACGGCGAAGAGCACGCCAGCCGCAAACGCGGCAGCCATGACTCCCCCCACCAGGGCGCGCACGCGGGGACGGCTTGCGATGAACCTCAGCCCCTCCTTCAGCTCCTCCCAGGCATTCGGCCCCTCCTGCCGTCCACGGGGCTGCTCGGCAGCTTCACGCTGTCGGGGGAGGTCCATGCCGGCGAACAGCCAGGCGGACAGCAGGAAGGTGAGCGCGTTCGCCCAGATGGCGACCGCCTCCGGGCGCCCCCGGAGGAACTGACTGTCGGGGAGCAGCGCGTTCAGGCCGACGAAAGCCGCGAACAGCACCCCACCCAGCGGGAGCGTGCCGTAGGTGACGGTGAGCGTCAGTTGGTTGGCTTGAACCAGCTGTCTGCGTGGGACGATGTTCGGAAGCGTCGCCTCCTTCGCCGGGACGAACAGCATGGAGAGGACCTCCACGGCGAACGACGCGACGAACAGCTGGAAGAAGTCCTGCGAGAACGGGATGACGGCCATGATGAGCCCGCGTCCGACATCCGTTGCGACCAGGGTGCGCTTTCGGTCCCACCGGTCAGCGTAGACGCCGGCCACCGGGCCGAGGACCATGACCGGCAGGATGCGTGCGATCATGACGCCGGACAAGCCGAACGCGGTGGCGCGCGAAGCCGGTCCTAGTATGGTCTCGGTGAGGGCGAGGATGGCCAGGACACCGACCCAGTCGCCGAGACTCGACGTCATCGACGCCAGGAAGAAGCGCCGGTAGCGGGAGTCCGCGAGCAGGGCGAGGTGGGCCGGGCGCTTCGTGGCGATCAGCCCACCAAACAACTCGAAGTCGTCGTCAGCTGTCACGCGGCCCAAACTCCTCGGCGTTCGCCGCGAATCGCGGCACTGGCGCACGGGACGAGCTCCCTCGCCGTGTTAGGAAACCTAAGACGGCTCCTCTCGCGTCGCTCCTGCGGAGCGCTCCGCTCGCCCAACACGTCAGCCTGATCGCAACCGAGCGTCAGAGCGACGCTAGCCAGACCGCGCCGCGGGCTCTGCGACGCGTCCCCCGACGATAGGTCCCGGGTCCGCAGCCTCCTCACTCGCCACGGCGATCTCATCCCAGGTCGGCCCCTCGTAGCCCGGCAGCTCCGGATCGAGGCCCTCCACCCCCGTCACGGCTGGGACCGTCACGACCCGTGGCGGGTCGAAGTCCTCGAGCTCGACCTTGTGCGGCGATTCGGGATTCGAGCAGGTCGCAACGGGAAGCTTACGGTTGCGCGGTGGCGGCTTCAGTGGCGCCCCGCACGTCGGGCAGGGCCCGCGCAGCGGCACACTCCAGATCGCGAAGTCGCAATCCGGGTAGCGGCTGCAGCCGACGAACGGCTTGCCGTAGCGGCTCTTGCGCAGGTCGAGCCGGCCTTCACCGCACTTCGGACAGGTAAACCGCGTGCGGGCGGCGACGTTCACGATGCCCTTGCACGTCGGGTAGCCGATGCAGCCGTAGAACTCCCCGAAGCGGCCGGAGCGGGAGACCATCGGCTTGCCGCACTCGGGGCAGCGGACCCGCTCGTCCGGCTCGGGGTCCGGCTCGGGCTCGGTCACGCGTCCGTGCTCGTCCAACCGCAAGGTCCCCTCACACTCAGGCCAGCGGCTGCAGGACGCGAACCATTGCTTCGACTTGCCCGAGAAGACCTTCTCCATAGGGGCACCGCACTCGGGACAGTCCACCGCTGGGACGAGCGGTAGACGCGGCCGCTCAGGCTTGCGTTCCCGCACCCACTCGTCGACCTCCTCGAGGAAGCCCCGCACCATGCCGCACCAGCTCTCGCGGCCTTCCGCGATCTCGTCGAGCTCGTCCTCCATCCGGGCGGTGAATCCGACGTCGACGACCTCACCGAAGTGGGCTTTGAGGAACGCTGTCGTGACCTCGCCCAGCGGGGTGGGGGCAAACCGTCGGCTCTCCAGCTCCACGTAGTTGCGGGCCACGATCGTGGAGATGATCTGGGCGTAGGTCGACGGGCGCCCGATCCCCTCCGCCTCCAGTGTCTTGACCAGCGTCGCCTCGGTGTACCTGGGCGGGGGCTGAGTGACGTGCTGGTTCGCCGCGAGCTCCTCGAGGCCCAGCCACTGCCCCTCCTGGAGGTCGGGCAGCCGCCCGGGACGCGTCCCGCCCCCCGTCTCCTCCTCGTCGTCCCGGCCCTCCTCGTAGACGGCGATGAAGCCATCGAAGCGCAGCACCTGGCCCGTGGCCCGGAAGGCAAGCTCGGTGCCGTCGGCCTCCAAGGCCACCAGGTCGGCTGACAGTCGGTCGAAAACGGCAGCAGGCATCTGGGTCGCGACGGTCCGCTGCCAGATGAGCTCGTAGAGGCGCTGCTGGTCGTGGCCGAGGTAGCGACGCACGTGCTGAGGGTCACGACCGGCGGAAGTGGGACGGATGGCCTCATGCGCCTCCTGCGCCCGCTTCTTGCCTTTCTGGTAGCGGCGCGGTTGGTCGAGCGCATAGCGCTCCCCGTAGCGCTCGCGCACGAGCGCGTTGAGCTCCCGGAGCGCCACGTCCGAGAGGTTGACCGAGTCTGTCCGCATGTAGGTGATGAGGCCGACCTGCCCCTCGCTGCCGAGCGGGATGCCCTCATAGAGCTGCTGGGACACCGCCATGGTCTTCTTGGTCGAGAACCCGAGCTTGCGCGCCGCCTCCTGCTGGAGGGTCGAGGTGGTGAACGGCGGAGGGGGATTGCGACGCTGCTCGCTGCGCCGGACCTCGCGCACCTCGTAGCGTCCGACGGCCACCGCTCGGGCCTTCAACGCCTCGGCGTCCTCGGCGTTGCCGACCAGCAGGTAGTCGGACTCCTCGACCCGGTCGCTGTCCGCGGCGCGCTCGAGGTCGCGGGGGGTGGCGAGTCGGCGGCTGCCGACCCGGTGGAGGCTCGCCTCGACGGGAGGACGTTGGCGATCGGTCTCGAGCGCGAAGATCCCCTCGAAGCTCCAGTACTCCTGGGGAGCGAAGGAGCGGATCTCGTTCTCCCGGTCGACCACGAGCCGCAACGCCACCGACTGGACGCGGCCCGCCGAGATTCCAGCGGATACCGTGCGCCACAGGACAGGTGACAATCGGTAGCCCACTATGCGGTCGACCGCGCGACGGGCCTGCTGGGCGTTGACGAGGTGGAGGTCGACGGGGCGTGGCTGGGCGAAGGCGTCCCGTATGGCGTCCTCCGTGATCTCGTCGAAGGTCACCCGGTTGGCTTCGTCGAGCGAAAGCTCGAGTACCTCGGCGACGTGCCAGGCGATCGCCTCGCCTTCGCGGTCGAGGTCGAGAGCGAGCCACACCCGCTCGGCGCTGCGCGCTTCGCGCTTGAGATTCGTCACGTGCTTCTGGGACGACTTCGGGACCTCGTAGTCGAGCGTGCAACCGGACGTCTCGGCCTCTACCGCGAAGTCCGACTTCGGCAGGTCGCGGATGTGCCCGTAGGACGCCACCACCCGGTAACCGGATCCCAGGTAACGCTCGATGGTCTTCGCCTTCGTCGGCGACTCGACCACGACGAGCTGCCCGCGCTGCCCTCGACTCGTCTTCTCCGCCCTCGCACGCCTGCCCGTGGCAGGTCTGCCGCTTCGCTGCGTGGAACCCGCACCCTCTGATTTGGCGGGTCTGCCGCTCCGCTGCTTGAGACCCGCACCCTGGTGTTCGTTCACGTTTCTTCTGTCGCCTCGAGTGAGTGATATGGGTCGGCACGGTGGAGGACAGACGAGAACCTGTCAACTTCCCCGTGCGTCCTTGTCGTCGTCGACATCCGACTGCCGACCCCCGACCTCTCCGTCGCATACCCAACGTGCCACGGCCGCACCTATTCCCAGGCAGGCTACGCTGTGCGGCTGCGATGCCCGATCCGTCCCCCCGTTCCGATCAGCCCCCCGATCCCACCAGCCAACCTCCCGCCGGCTCGCCGGGGCAGGACCCCAGCCCCGCCGCCCGGCCTCCCGCCGGCCTGCCCGGTCCTGCCTCCCGCCCGTCCCTTTCGTCGCGGCGGGGCCGGCCGCTGTTCGAGGAGCTCACGGGCGAGCTCAGTCTCGAAGCCGTCCGAGGCCGAGTCGCGCTGCTTGCGGACTACCAGCGACGGGTGCACCGCTGGTTCACCCTGTCGGCGGCCATGGGAATCGTGGTCGGCGTGGGGGTGGCAGCCCTCCACGTCCTCATCGAGGACCTGCTGCTCGAACGGTTCGTCCTACACAGCCCGTGGCCCCTCGTCCTCGTCCTGCCGACGGTCGGGCTCGTCCTCGCCCATCAGGCGCTGCGGACCGTGCCAGGCGTT
>JALYGD010000249.1 GCA_030777265.1 Actinomycetota bacterium
GAGCAGGCCCGACCCGTTGCCGTCCTGGAACACCCACACCATGGCCCCGAAGGTGGCGGTGAGACTGAGCACGTTCAAAACGATCGCCTTGGCGGGCACGAGGAGGCTGCCGAACATGAGGAACAGCAGGATGGCGGTGGTTACGGCGACGATGCTGGCGGCCAAGGGCACTCGACCGAGGATGGCGGCCTTCGAGTCGACGAGCTCGGCAGCCTGGCCTCCCACAGCGACGTGGAAGGGTGCCTCCAAGGAGCGGATCCGCCTCACCAGCTCCTCGCCTTCGGGAGAGACGGGGTCTACCTCCGGGACCACGCTGAACCAGGTGCCCTGCTCACCGCCGAAGCGGACCGAGCCCGGGTTCGCCGGGGCGACCCGGGCGCCGTCGGCGTAGCTGCCCGTGAGGGCGTCGACCCGTCCCACGCCGTCGAGGCGAGAAAGGGCGGTGGCGTAGCCGCCGACGGTGGCGCCGAGGTCGGCGCCCACATCGGCGTCGGTTGCCACCACCCCGAAGGCCTCGGCCTCGTTGGCGGCGAAGTCCCGCCGCAGCTGCTCGGAGACCGCCCGGCTGGTGCTCTCTGCGGGCAGGGCCCGATCGTCCACGCTGCCGAAACGCACGCCGAGGAACGGGGTGCCGAGGAGCAGCAGCAGGACGATGACCGCGGTGGCGATGGGCACGGGTCGGCGCATCACGAAGGTGGCCACTCGGTGCCACCAACCGTGGCCGGGAACGGCCTCCCGGCGACGGCCGACGCGGGCACGGTCGACGTTGTGGCCGAGCACCGCCAGCAACGAGGGCAAGCTCACGACCGACGCCACGGCAGCGATGATCACCACGGCGATGCCGGCGTAGGCGAAGGAGCGGAGGAAGAACATGGGGAAGACGAGGAGCGCCGACAACGACACGGCCACGGTGAGGGCGCTGAAGGCCACGGTGCGGCCGGCGGTCTCCACGGTGCGGACCACGGCGTCATGGGGTTCGAGCCCACCGTGCAGCTCCTCGCGGAATCGAGAGACCACAAAGAGGCTGTAGTCGATGGCGAGACCGAGACCAAGGGCCGTGGTCAAGTTGATCGAGAAGATCGATACGTCGGTCAACGAGGTGACGACGTAAAGGGCGAGGAAGGTGCCGAGAACAGCCACGGCGCCGACGGCCAGCGGAAGGGAGGCGGCCACCACGCTGCCGAACGCGAACACGAGGAGGACGAGGGTGGCGGGAACGGCGATCGACTCGGCCCGGGCCAGGTCGCCCTCGATAATTTCACCCACCTGACGGAACACCTCGGCCGTGCCGCCCACCTGCACGGAGATGGGCCCTTCCACCGTCGTATAGGCCTCGGAGATGCCGGTGATGCTCTCCTCGACCTCGGCCTCACTGCCCTCAAGTCGGGCCAGCACGAGGGCTTTGTCGCCGACCTCGCTCCTGAGCGGTGGGGGGCTGCCGAGGGTCCAGTAGGAGACCGACTGGCGAACACCGGGCTCCCGCCCAAGCCGGTCGGTGACCTCGCTAGCCGCCTTGGCGACGGACGGCTCATCGACGTCTCCGCCGTCCGCCGTCACCAGGAGCACCACGTTCGGATCGCCCTGGCCGAAGACATCCTCGAGCAGACGAGCGGCTTCGGTGGACTCGGCCGAAGGGTCTTCGAAGCCTCCGCTCTGCAGCCGCTCGAACACGGCCGTGCCGAAGAACCCACCGGCGGAGAGGAAGGCGACGGTAAGGACGAGCACGAGTCGACGGCGGCGAACGGTGAGATGGGCGAGGCGGGTGAACACGGCAGGACCTCCCTAAGGACGTTGGTTATCCTCGGTAACCTATGGCTGATAGCTTAGTCCTGTCAACCACCCTTCGAAAGGGGTCTGGCCGAGTTGCAAGTCGTGCGGAGCCCGCTCGGAACTGCGTCGGCCACCGGCCGAAACCTGCCGATTGGTGATCCGCGTGACACCGGGCGGCGCGAGCCGGCAATAGCGCGGCGATGCACGAGGGCCAGGCGACTCTGAATTCGCTGCTCGCTACGGTGATGCGAAATCGGGGATCCAGCGCTCGATCTCCGCTCGCACGGGCACGGTGGCGTCCAGCGATGTGAGCACGCCGAGCAGGCCGAAGGCGACGCGCTGGACGAGCATGTGCTTGGGAGGGATGCGGACTTTTCGCTGGAGGCGGGCGCCTGCGCTGCGGGGATCTGACCAGCGACGGACCTCGCGCTGCAGCCACGGGCGCCGGAAGTGGAAGCGTTGGCGGCGTAGCGGCTCGAGCCACGGGTCCACGATCGCCAGGAGCGCACCGGGGTCGGTCGCACCGGATGCGATCAGCCCTGCCCCCACCACCTCGGCGTGCAGCACTGTGGCGTCGCGGTCGATGCCTGCCCGCAACAGCCGCCCGAGCCTTGACGGCCACCCGTCTGCCATAGGCTCGGACGAGCCGAAGTCGAGTACAACCAGGCGCCCGTGGGCGTCCACGCGGAAGTTGCCAGCGTGGGGATCGCCGTGAATGCGGCCGGCGCGGTCGGGCGCGCTGAGCAGCAGGCGCAGTAGGAGCAGTCCGGCCCGGTCGCGGACATCGTTGCTGGCTTTTCGCATCACGGCGGTCAGTGGCGTGCCGTCGGCCCATTCCGAGACCAGCACCCGCGGCGTGGCCTCCACGACTCGGGGAACGACGTAGTCGTCGTCGTCGGCGAAGCCCGTCACAAACGCCCGCTGCGTCGCGGCCTCGCGTTCGTAGTTCAGCTCCTCCGCCAGCCGTTCCCGAAGTTCGGCGAAGAGGGCAGGAAGATCCACGGACGGGGTCGCGAAGCGCGCCAGGGGCACCAACCGGTCGAGATGGCGGACGTCAGCGAGCAGCGCGTCGGCGGCACCCGGGTATTGAACCTTGACCGCCACCTCGGTGCCGTCGTCCCACATCGCCCGGTGGACCTGGCCGATGCTCGCCGCAGCGGCTGGCCGGTCATCGAACGAATGGAAGCGCTGCCGCCAGCTCACGCCCAATTCGTCTGTGAGGACCTGATGCACGACGTCCGCTGGCATCGGCGGAGCCGCCTCCTGCAGTCGCTCTAACGCATCGCGATATGGGGCGGCCAGCTCCGCCGGGATGGCGGCCTCCATGGCCGACACCGCCTGGCCCAGCTTCATCGCCCCGCCCTTCAGCTCACCCAGCGTTTCGAACAGCTGGGCAGCGCTCCGCGCCTGCAGCTCGGCCGTCACCAACTCCGCCGGTCGGCCGCCGAGGCGCTTGCCAAGCCCGAGCGCGGCACGGCCGGCGTACGCTGCCGGCAGCCCGGTGAGGCGAAGCGAGCGACGCAGTGCGCTGGACGGGATCTCTGTCATCCCAACGCAGCATCGCAGCTGCATGGGCGGAGGAGCGGTCGCACGCCCCTCTCCCTTACAAGGCGGCAGGCATCCCCAAGCGAATCGGGCCGCACAGCCTCCGCCACAGCTTCATCACCGCCGCCCTCGACGCCGGCGTGCCGCTGCGAGTGTGCAGGAGGCCCCGTCGCACGCCGATCCACGCACGACCATGCGCTACGACCGGGCCCGTCAGTCCCTCGACCACCACGCCACCTACATCGTTGCCACCTTCGTCGCCGGCCCCAGCCGCGGCGACACCGCACGATCCCGCTGACCGACACATGCGAACGGAGCGCTCCAGGCTGGTGGCGCTCTGTAATCCCAGATCTGGTGGTCGCCGTTGGGCTCGAAGTCCTGGCGGCGGCCGCTGGAGAACCGGCATTTATCGCGCTTCGTCCAGGCCGGAGTCGAATCAGCGACGACCCCCGATCGTGTGTGAGAGAGGCGCTGCGGTGGCGCGTAGCGTCGGGGCCTGGCCGGGCGGCCATGCTGCCGGTATGAGGACGGGTACCAAAGCAGCGAACCACGCGTGGGCTCAACTCGTCGGCCTGTCAGTCCTTGAGGGCGTTCAGGTCGTCGTCGACTCCGAGTCGCCGCTCGCACCGCGCGGGTGGATCGGCATCCTCGCCCTTGATGGCACGATCACAGCGTCGGTGCCCCGAGCGGATCTCGCCGGTCCGGTGACCGCGGCCTTGGTCGATTTGCCGAGCCGACAGGCGACCATGCCAGACGTCGTAGTCCCCGGATACCACCGACACGGGCCACCCTTGGACCCGTCTCGCTGTTTTATCCCCCAAACGAGTTCAGCGTCGGCGGATTCGGGGCGGTCGAGGAGGTTTCGGGGGTGGAGGTCGAGTCCCTGCTTGGGGCCGCTTGTGCGGAGGAGCTGACCGAGAGCGGCGTACGTGAGGTTGCGAGCCCGCTGTTCGGGAGCAGATCCGCGACCGGTGCGCTCGCTGCCGTGTCCGGATACCGGCGATGGCCCAACAAGGTTGCTCACCTCGCGGTGCTTACGCACCCAGACCATCGAAGACGTGGCCACGGTCGCCGCGTCGCTGTGGGGGCCATCCGACACGCGATGGATGGGCACCTCCTCCCGCAGTGGCGGGCCCGGCCCGTCGCGTCCAAGGCGCTCGCGCGCAGCCTCGGCCTAACGGAGCTCGGCGCGCAGCTCAGTCTCGAGCCAGCGTGAGGCCGTGAAACCCCGGCTGGAGCGCTTCTATGAACGCGCGCAAGGAGCCCTAATGCAATCGCCGCCCCGCTCCCGTCCGGTGATCGGGGACTTCGACGGCCGCAACGTGAGCCGCACCGACGTGCCGATCTTCAGCGCCGACGGCACTGACGCTGAGTCCGTAGCCGCCAACGCGGCCGGCCGTCCGATCGTCCGATGGGCGTGACGTCGGGCTCCGGGAGCCGGCGGGCGGGCCTCCGCTGGCGCTGCCAGACTGGAGATGATGCCGGGCTGGCTCGATGACTGGCTAGAGAAGAACCGACTCACGCATGCTGGGCCCGCTCGATACCGGCCGATTATCCGCCTAAAGAACGTGATCGCCGCCCTCGGTGCCTCGGCAGTAGCCGCAACAGCCCACGCTCTCGGCGAAGCTACCAAAGACCCGGTCCGGATCTTCGCCGCAGCTGTCGAATTCGTCGCTTTGGCGGCACTGGCAGTGGGCATGGTCCAAGCGGCAGAGACCATGGACGACGATCGTGGGAAGCACGCGAGATGGCTTTTTCGGGTGCGGGAAAGGCTTGGGTAGCAGCCATCGCCGTCGCGGTCCTCGCCGTTCTCGCACCCCTCTCGCTCGTGCTGCGATGAGTGCCGAAGTGCCGCTCGGCCGCGCCGGCCGACGCGGGCGCCAAGGCAGCGGCCTACCCGCGCCGATCATCCGCTCGCGCTGGCCTCGGCGGCTCGCGAGCCGGCAAAGTGGGCGGGTGGCGTTGACGGAAGACGAATTCGTTCGCGCACTTGTAGAGGCCATCCCGGAGGTCCAGCCGATCCTGGATGAGCACCTGGCCGACAACGACGAGCTGCTGCTCCACCCGTTCGTTGCGCGGGTACGGGACTTCGCGATCGCCGCGTTCGACAACGGCAACAGAACGCTGTCTGATCGCATCGTTGCCATCTTCGAGAGGGGAATGCGAGACGGGGACGAGGGGGTCGAGAACGCTGTAGCTGTCTCATTCGTTGAGGACACACCGTGGTGGGACACGAATCGGCAAGCCTTCATCGATAGCTGGCCTCCTGCTCTTAGAGCGGAGGCCGGGCGCCAGAGGAACTGGCGTCCCTAAGTGCCGATCGTCGCGCCGCCGAGCTCGGGGTCCGCTCCGCCGCCGGGTAACGCCTGCTGAGCACCGATCATCCAGTCGCGCTGAACGGGAATCCTACGGTGATCTCCTAGCCAGGTAAACCGCAATGCCTACAATGGAAATGAGCACTGCCAGCATGCTGAGCATCCCCACGCCAATGTTGGCGCCCTCTATGGAGTTCTCTGTAGCAATATCGTAAACAACTACGGGCACCCAAGGCAGACAAATCCAAAGCAAAATAATCGAGGCGCTGATTGGTTTCAAGATACAGACCTCCTGACGTCACAAGCTTAGACGCCCTGTTCCCAACATAGCTGCGACGCAAACGCAAAATACCTTGCTGGGCCCGGCGTGTGCGCAAGTTACTAGTAGGGAGTCGGTTGCGCTGACGGAGTGGCGGTCCGAGCGTCAGGTGCGTCTGAGAGCCAGACGGGAGCTCCGCACGCCGCACCGAAGTGCCGCTCGCGCGGACCTCGAGGGGCGACGGACAACGGCTCGGCGTCGAGGGTAAGGAGCACCGAACGCTTCTTCGCGCT
>JALYGD010000250.1 GCA_030777265.1 Actinomycetota bacterium
CGGCCGTTGCGGGTCGGATTAGGAGACGCTGAGCGACAAGCGCGATCGCGAGCGCGGCGACGTCGGAAAGCATGTGCGCAGCGTCGGCCAGCAACGCAAGCGAGTTGAACAGCACCCCTCCGCCGACTTCGACGAGCAGGAAGAGCGCGTTCGCCACGAGCGCCAGCCACAGCGCCCGCTCCTGCGAGCGCCGCAGCTCGGCCTCGTCTCGATTCTCATCGGCCGTCGAGCGTTCCCTCGCCACCGTGACTCCGACCAGCGTCACAGCCAACACCGTCCGCCCAAGCGAGCGCCGGGGCGGACCCTTGCCGTCCGGCGACCGGTTCAGGGTTACTCCGAGTCTACGATTGCTGCAACCGCAGCGGAGCAGGAGCAGGACGGGGATGGTCTCGAGCGCGGCACTCCGCAGGAGCGACGCGAGAGGAGCCGTCTTAGGCCTCCTAAGACGGCGACGGAGGTGATCTGGTGAGCGGCGCTCCGCAGGAGCGACGCGAGAGGAGCCGTCTTAGGCCTCCTAAGACGGCGACGGAGGTGATCTGGTGACCGACGAGGCGGGGCACGTCGAGTCGCTGCCCGGCGACATGATCGCGATCGACACCCTCACCGGTGGGATGACACATGTGACCGCCGGCTACCTCATCCCGGCTCCCCGTCCGGCGCTCATCGAGTGCGGCCCGTCGCTGTCCAGCGAGAGCGTCATCGCTGCGCTGCGCAAGGTCGGCCTCGATCAGGAGGATCTCGCCTATCTCATCGTCACCCACATTCACCTCGACCACGCGGGCGGAGCGGGAGACGTCGCTACCGCCTTCCCGTCCGCGAGGGTCGTCGTCAGTGAGGTCGGGGCGCCTCATCTGCACGATCCACAACGGCTCAACGCCTCCTCCCGGCGCGTCTACGGGGAGCTCATGGATACCGTCTACGGGGACTGCACACCCGTCGAACGCGAGCGTCTCCTGGCGGCTGGCGACGGCCACCACATCGACCTCGGCGATGGTCGACGTCTCGAGCTGCTCTCCACCCCCGGGCACGCGAAGCACCACATGGGAATCTGGGACGAGGAGACGGGCACGATCTTTTCCGGGGACTCCGTCGGCGTGAAGCTCCCGGGTATGCGTACCTTGCGACCAGCGACCCCGCCGCCGGACTTCCACTTGGAGGCCGCGACGAGGTCTCTTGGTCGCTACCTGGAACGGGAACCCACGCGCATCTACCTGGCCCACTACGGTGACATTGGTCCCCCTCGCGAGGCCCTCGAGAGCGCGGTTGAACGACTGCACCTCTGGGCCGCGACGGCCGAGGCCGCCTATCGCGAGCACGACGAGCTCGATCACGTCGCCGAGACGCTCGCGCAGCGGTTCGCCGACGAGTTCGACCCCGCTCTCATACCGGACGACCCGCACGGGCAGGATCGCGTGCGGCTCATGTCGGGAATCCGCTCGAACGCGGCCGGTCTCCTGCGATACCTGCGTAGGCGCGATGCCGGTGAGCTGACATCCGCCGGCTGACCTTCTTGGTCACGCTACGTACTGACCCTTCGGCTCCAGCGCCCGCCGGCACACGTTCGCTTGGCTCCCCTTCTCTGCGTGATTCGAGGATTTGCGCGCCGCAGACGCCCGTCGTCCGCTAGGCTCCTCGCATCCGATAGGCCTTGATCGACAGACCGCGGCCGCCACACCGGGTAGTGCTGCGACGGGGAACCTACATGCGACCGTACGAGCCGTGTCCCTCCCCACAGCGGCTGCACCAAGCTTCCTTGCTGGTCATCGGCCTGGCGGGCGCCTCGACGGGGCTGCTTGCGGGGCTCGGTTGGCGGCTCTTCCACGACGGGTTCCGCGAACTCGCCGTGCTCGTCTGGCTGGTCTCGAGCGCCCTCGTAATCGTCTACCTGCTGGTTGCGGTGCTTGCACGGGCGATTGCCCTGCTCGTCGAGACAGGTCGTCCGACCGGCTTCGCCCGAGCGCTAAGTCGCCTCAAAGAACGGGTCGACGACCTCGAACGAGAACTCGGCTCGGCCCGGGCTTCGCTCGCCGCGACGAACTCCCCAGCCTCGCCCCCCCCGGTCTCGAGGATAGAACCGCCGGTTGGGACCTCCGCGCTGTAACGTCAAGGCTGACGCCTCGCGTTCGCCCCTACAGGTGGGCTTCGTCAACTCTCGAGGGCTGCGAGCCTCTCGGTGACGTCGAAAGCATGAGGATCTGCGCCTGCCAGCCGTCGAAACCACTGCTCGGCGCCTCGCGGGTCTCCATCACGCTCGGCGAGGTCCCCCGCCACGTACCACATCCTCAGTTCGTGCGGCTCGGGAGAGCTCGTGGCCGGTAGGGCCTCGAGATATCGGTGCAGCACGGCCCGACCTGCTCCTGGGTCACCGTGATCTGCGAGTGCGCTCGCCCAGACGATGGCTCCCTCAGCAAGACGATCCGGTCCGTCACGGTCCGCGTCCATCTCGCGCACGAGCTCTGCCATCTTGCCGGGTGGCCGACCGAGTCCGCGCAAGGAGTCCGCGATGAGGTGGTTCTGGTCTTTGCGGCCAGTGAAGCGCCGGTACGCCTGCAGCTCGAGCAGCGCACCTGACCAGTCGCCTGCCAGGTAACGAGCCACGCCGAGGATTTCACGAACGCTGGGAGAACGCAGCGCCATGGACTTCGCCCATTCGAGGTAAGGCAGGGCCGCCTCCGGCTCGCCCGCGTCGATGGCTTCAGTAGCCAGGCTGAGCGCCTTCGCGACTGCAAGAGGGTCCTTCGCGCTGCGCTTGAGCTCTCGCATGACACTGCGAGGGAGGTCAGGCTCGAGCTCGGCAGGCAGTTGAGGCCTCTTTGGACCTGCGGATGACCGGCCTCGCGATGGGCGTCGCGGCGGTGGCGGCCGGGTCTCCCCACGAGAATCTGGGGCGACCTGGTGGCCTTTGCGCGGCGGCTCCTCGTGAGGAGCACGCCGCTCGTCACGTTGCCCGCGGGCGCTGCTGCGCCCGTCGAGCTCCTGCCGCTCGGCGCGACGTTGCCCGCCACG
>JALYGD010000251.1 GCA_030777265.1 Actinomycetota bacterium
GGCCAGAGTGACGAAGAACTCGACCACCGCCAGGCCCGCCATGGTCGCCGACCCGGCGGTGCCGAGGTGGAAGCTCAAGAGCAGCCCCGCCACGACAGCCAGGGCTCCGAACACGGTCGCGACGATCATCATGGCGGGAACTCGTCGGACGATGAGAGCCGCGGTGGCCGGGGGCGCCACAAGGAAACTGAACACGAGCAGGGTTCCGACGGCGCGGAACGACGAGATGATCGCGACGGCGAGCAGCACGAGCATGGCCGCGTGGGCGAGGTCGGGCCGCATTCCCAGCGCCTCGGCCTTGCGGCGGTCGAATGCGAGTGTCAGCAACGGCCGGTAGAGAAGAGCCGAGGCAGCCATCACGGCCACGGCCGCCAGGGACGCCGTGCGGATGTCGCTGGTGGTTACGCCGAGAACGTCGCCGAAGAGAATGGCAGTCAAATCGCCCGCAAACGATTGGGCCTTCGAGGCGATGAGCACACCGAGAGCCAGCATGCCGACGAACAGCAATCCGATGCCGGCGTCCTCGGTGAGGCGGGCACGGCGGTGCACGATGTTGAGCCCGGCGATCATGACTCCAGCGGCCGCCGCCGCGCCGAGCCCGAGATTGAATCCGCGCAGGTGGGCGAAGGTGAGACCGGGCAGGATGCCATGTGCGAGCGCGTCTCCCATGAAGCTCATCCCCCGTAGCACGACCCACGTGCCGACGACCGAGGTGACGACGACCGTGACGAGCCCCGCTACGAGCGCGCTGCGCATGAAGGTGCAAACTTGACAGGTGAACGGCTCGAAGAGCCACTCCACCGCTGACTCCTCTCGTTCGTCGCCGGTGCTGGCCCGGCTAGGTGCGTAGGGCGTCGGCGATTCGGCGTGCGTTCGTCCCCATCATGTCGAGGTACGTGTCCGCGTCGGAGCCTTCTGGACCCAGGGAATCCGTGTAGAGCTCGACCACCTCGACCTGGCCGTCGAGCTCCTGACTCAGCGCCTCGGCCAGCCGCGGGGAGGAGGTGGTTTCGACGAAGATGGCCCCCACCCCCGCTCGGCGGATGGTCGCGCCCAGCTCGGCGAGCTGTTGGCTGCTCGTGTGGGCGAGGGTGCCGCCCCCGGGAACGACGGTGGCGATGATGTCGAAACCGTAGCGTGCAGCGAAATAGCTCAGCGTCTCGTGGTTCGTCACGAGCTTGCGGTTGGATGGTGGGACGGCGGCGAGGATCTGCTCGACGTCCGCGTGCAGGTCAGCAAGCGCGGCGGAGTAGGCGTCGGCGTTTGCGGTGACGGTCGCGGCTGCGCTCTGATCAGCCGCGACGAGGCCGTCCTTGATCACCTTCACCGCCTCGACCATCCGCAGGGGGTCTTGCCAGAAGTGCGGGTCGAGCGAGGCGTTCCCGGCCTCGGATGCAACCTCCCCTGTCTGGCGTGCATGCTCGTGTTCGTCGGGCTGCCCGGCCTCCGACGCAGCCTCCCCTGCCTGGGCTGCCTGCTCGTGTTCGTCGAGGTGCCTGGGCTGGGGCGCCCGGAACGGAAGCGGATCGACCTTCTCGGCGACTCTGAGCACCTTTGCGCCGCGCTGCTCCGCGGCGGCGAGCGTGTCGAGGAGGGCTTCTTCCAGTCCTAGCCCGTTCGCGACGATGAGGTCCGCCTCCTCCAAGCGCCTCACCTCCGCCGCCGAGGGCCGGAAGGCATGAGGGTCGGTACCCACCTGCATGAGCGCGTCGACGTTGCCGGCCTCACCGACGACATGGTGGGCGACGTCTGCGAGGATCGACGTGGTGGCCACGACGTGAAGCTCTTCCACCTCGGTCAGCTGCGAGGAGGGGGAAGAGGTGGCACCACAGCCGGCGATGCCAACAGCCAAGACGCTCGCCACGACCGCCCGCAGCACCATGCTGACCACTCCTCGTCCCGCCCCGGTCAAACCAGCATAATGAGAATGGTTCTCAGGACGCACATCGAGTGGCATGGAGTATCGTCATGCGGAAGCGCATGCACGTCCGCAGACACCTCGACGACGATGGAGCTCGAGCCATGGGTGGGAGACCCGAGGAGCCGTCCTGGAGCCTGGAGCGGCCTTGCGGGTGGGACTGACCTGTGGAGCCATGGGTCACCCCGTCGCCTCGAGCGCGATGTCGGGAGCTGGCTCGCATGCGGCGCCCCACATGAGGGAGCCGGCCACCCGAACGGCGGTCAGCATTCAGGATCTGACCGTTGCCTACGGGGACCACGTCGCGCTGCGGGTGCCGAACCTCAGCCTGCCGGCGCAGCGCATCACCGCGGTGATCGGCCCCAACGGATCGGGAAAGTCGACGCTGCTCGACACGATCACGGGTCTCGCGACGCCGGCAACCGGAACCGTCACGGTATTTGGCCGACAGCCCGCCGACGCTCGACCCGACGTCGCCTACGTCCTGCAGACCACGACCACGAACGAAGTGGTGCCGATGACCGTGCGCGAAGTGGTCACGATGGGGCGCTACGCCGCACGGGGGACGTTTCGGCCGCTGCTCGTCGCGGACCGGCGGGCGGTGACCCTTGCCATGGAACGACTGTCGATCGAGCCGTTGGGTCGCCGTCACCTCACAGAGTTGTCTGGTGGGCAGCGGCAGCGGGTCTACGTGGCGCAGGGCCTGGCCCAGGAGGCGGACCTGCTGCTGCTCGACGAGCCTGGGACCGGACTCGACCTGCCCACCAAGGAGCGGATGGCCGAGATCGTGGTCGAGGAGCGTGACGCAGGGCGCACCATCATCTACACCACCCACGACGTCGGGGAGGCGGCTGAGGCTGACTTCGTCGTGCTCCTCGCCCGGGAGGTCGTAGCGGCAGGGAAAGCTGAAGCGGTGTTGACGACCAGGAACCTCGCAGCCGCCTATGGGGCCCCGATTCGACTCGACGGGACGGGCACTATCGTGCTGGCCGACGCGCGGCACCCTCATCATCGGTCGTGACGGCAGTCCCGCGGTCTGATAGCTATTCTCAGAACGCTGCTGAGGTAGGGTGACGGCCTCGAGTCGGTGACGGTCGGTGACGGGTTTCGGTGATCGGAGACATACACGCCGAGGTGGCGCACCGGCTGAGGCGCGCCCGGCAACGCTACACGGGCGGTCGTAGGAAGCTCGTGGACACACTGACCGGCGCCAACCGGCCACTGTCGATCACGGAGATCCTGGACGCCCATCCTGGTCTGCCCCAGAGCACGCTCTACCGTAACCTCCAGGTGCTCGAACAGGCCGGCGCGGTGCGCCGAGTCGTAACGGTGGCCGACACGAGCGCGCGCTTCGAGCTCGCCGAGGATCTCACGGCCCACCACCACCACCTCATCTGCGTCTCCTGCGGCTCCGTGCGAGATTTCCGCCCCTCTTCACGCCTCGAGCGCATGCTCGACCGGGCTCTCGACGATGCGGGAAGACGCGACGGCTTCGTGGCCGACCACCACCGCCTCGACCTCGTCGGTGTCTGCAGCGACTGCGACCGACCGCCCAGCCCGCGTTCAACGCCGCATGGGTTGGGCGAGCGCGTCGCGGAGAGACGAAGCGACCCAGGCGAGGAGGTCGTCGACCCCCTCGACCGGCAGCGGTAGCTCGAGCCTCTCGGCTGATGCCATCCAGCGGGCGCCCGGGAAGCGCCGTTCGAGGCGGACCTGCTGGGACTCGCTGAGGTGCAGCGGGCTCGCTCTCACCACCCGGTTCGGTAGCAGCACGACTTCGGTGACACCCCAGCGTCGCAGTGCCGCCTTGAGAGCCGCGACGGCGAGCAGCCGTTCTGCCGGAGGGGGTGGGGGGCCGAAGCGGTCGGTGAGCTCGGCCCGTACGCTCTTCACTCCTGCAGCGTCGCGCACCGCCGCGATCTTCTGGTACAGCTCGAGCCGCAGCCTCTCATCGGGCACGTAGTCGGTCGGCAGATGCGCGTTGACCGGGAGCTCGAGTTTGATCTCGGCCTCCTCCTCGACCGGTTGCCCGCTGAGCTCGGCGATCTCCTGCTTGAGCATCTCCGTGTAGGTGTCGAATCCGACCGCGGCGACCTGGCCGGACTGCTCGGCCCCGACCACGTTGCCGGCACCTCGGAGCTGGAGATCACGCAGGGCGATAGCCAGACCTGAGCCGAGTCGTCCGTGCTCGCCGATGGTCTGCAAGCGCTCGTAAGCTCCCTCGGTCATCGCCGCGTCCGGGGGGAAGAAGAGATAGGCGTAGCCTCGCTCGGTGGAGCGGCCAACTCGTCCGCGGAGCTGGTGGAGCTGAGCGAGCCCGAGCAGGTCGGCCCGCTCGACGACCAAGGTGTTCGCGTTCGGCACGTCGAGTCCGGACTCGACGATGGTCGTGCAGCAGAGCACGTCGAAGTCTCGCTGCCAGAAGCGGACCATGACCTGCTCGAGGTCAGCCTCGGGCATCTGGCCATGCGCGACCTCGATGCGCGCGCCCGGGACGAGCTCCTGGAGGCGCGCGGCCGTCTCGTGAATGGTGTCGACCTGATTGTGGACGTAGAAGACCTGCCCGTCGCGAAGCAGCTCGCGACGGATCGAGAGCGCGACCTGAGCCTCGTCGTAGGGGGCGACGACGGTGTGGACGGGCCGTCGGTCCTCGGGTGGGGTCTCGATGACAGACAGCTCGCGAATGCCGCTGACTGCCATCTCGAGGGTGCGTGGGATCGGCGTTGCCGACATCGTCAGTACGTCAACGTTCGTGCGCAGCTGCTTCAGTCGCTCCTTGTGACGCACCCCGAAGCGCTGCTCTTCGTCCACCACGACCAGTCCGAGGCGTTTGAAGCTCACGGTGCGGCCGAGCAGGGCATGGGTACCGATCACGAGATCGACGCTACCTGCCGCCAAGCCGTCGAGGATCTCCCGCCGTTCCTTGGGCGGCGCGAAGCGGCTGAGCATGCGCACGTGAACCGGGAATCCGGCGAAGCGCTCGCGAAAAGTTT
>JALYGD010000252.1 GCA_030777265.1 Actinomycetota bacterium
GCGGTCGCCGTGCCCGGCGCACCGAGAGCCAGACCGATGGTCGCCACGCTGAACGCGGCGACAAGTCTGGGATGCTTCCCTTTCATCAAGGCACTCCTTATCATCCTGGATCGCCTAAATCGAACACATACCGAACTCTGTGGAGGCGGCGGCGCTCCTGTCCCCGGTGTGCCCCTTTCCCCGGATGCGCGCATTGACGCCGCGCCTTAGTGCCTATGTTCGACGCCGTCGCGTTCGACTCCTGCCGCGCGGAGACGATGTCGCCCAGAAAGTCATGATCTTCCTGCCCGTCCGCTTCGCGCCCGGGACCGGGGCGCGGGGCCGGTACCTGTGCGGACGTCAGCTTCGCGAGCGATGCCCCTACGTCGGGCGGCGAGCAGGTGGCCCGTCCAGGTCGTCGAGGACGGCGCGGGCCTCCACGAGGTCGGGCGTGTCGAAGCCTTCCGTAAAGGTCTGGTAGACGCCGCGCAGCAGGTCGGTCCCATCCGGATCCTTTCCCGCTGCGCGCCACAGGCGCGTGAGCCTGGTGGCGGCTCGCAGTTGGGACATCCGAACTCCCACCTCGCCAGCGGCGTCGAACGCGCTTTGGAAGCAAGCCTCGGCGGCGTCGGCGTCGGACATGCCCAGGAGCAGGTCGCCCTTGAGCATTGCGTACTCAGGGAAGGCGAAGCCGATTTCGTTCATTGCCATCGCGTCGTCGATCAGGTTCAGCCCCTCTCCGGGCCGACCGGCGAGGGCGGACGCTGCCGCTCTAATCGAGAGGAGAGCCGGCCAGAACACGGGAGGCGTCTTCAGACCCTGGTACAGGGCGATGCCGCGTTCGGTCGTCGCGAGGCCTTCTGCGGGGCGTCCCAGGCCGGCTATCGCCACGCCCTGGATAGCCAGGGCGAGGGCTCTCCAGACCTCGTACCCGTGTTCCTCGGCGACCTTCAGCGCTCCGCTCGCCCGCTCGTGAACGAGTTCCAGGTCTTGGCGCCACAGGTCGAGCAAGGCGACGTGGAAGAGTGCGTAGGCGAGCGTGAACGGGTGGTTCAGCTGCCTGACCAACTCGATGCCACGTGATGCCCGTTCGACCGCGCGGTCCGGATAGCCGACCAGCCACAGCAGGAACGCCGATGCCGTGTGCGCCACGACACCCGGGCTGGGCCCGAGACGAAAGCGTCCGGGCCGGTGGCGGTCAGAGTCGAAGAGAGCGATTGCTCGATCCAGATGATCGAGGCCGGTGGGAACGTCGCCGAGGTTGGCGAGGTTGGCCCCCAGCACGAGATGTCCCTCCACCTGGAGGCCGACATCGTCCTGCTGGCTGGCCAGGTCGAGGAGCTCGCGACCGATAGCCGCTGCTTTGGCGAACTCGCTGCGGTAGAGGTGGAAGCTGGCGAGGCTGCGCAGCACAGGGAACCGTTGCCGCACCCCTCCCGCTTCAACCAGGAGCGCGAGTACCCGGCTGTAAGCCTCCTCAACCTCCTCGGTATAGCCGCGGATCGCCAGCAGTCCTCTGGCCAGGCTCGTGCTCACCGCGATCTTTTCCTGAGCGCGATCCGGCCTCGAGGGAACGGCCGACAGCACCCCGAGGAGATCCTTCGCAAGGTCGACGGCCCCCTGATACCAGCCCCGAGCGTCGTGGAGCACCCAGAGGCCGTCGAGCATCTCGTTGAGCTTCTCGAGATCGCCGGCGCCGACCCAGAACCGCCACGCCGTCAGTACGTTGCCGATCTCGGAGGCCAGCTCGTCGAGCGTGTCCTCCCGCGCCGGTCCCTCGAGGCGATCACGGCTGCTCCCTACGAACTCCGAGAAGTACTCCGCATGCGCTCGCCTTGCGGCGCTGCTGAAGCCGGACTCCTCCTCGAGCCGCTCCAGCGCGTATTCCCGGATGGTTTCGAGCATCGCCAGCCGCTGCCCACCAGGGCCGTCCACGCTCCGGACGAGGCTCTTGTCGACCAGGGACGCGAGCCGATCCACGACGTCGACCTCTAGCGGTGGTTCGAGCCGGGCCACCACCTCCTCGACGGCTTCGACCCGGGCGGAGGGGAACAGCGACAGCAGGCGGAAGAGCGCGCGCTCCTCCTCGTCGAGCAGCTCGTAGCTCCACTCGATCGTGCTGCGGAGCGTCTGCTGGCGGCGCGGGAGATCCCGCGACCCGCCCCGCAGCAGCTCGAGACGGCTTCGCAACCGGTCTCTCAGATCCTGCGGTGAGAAGAGCTTGAGCCTGGCGGCTGCCAACTCGATCGCGAGCGGCAAACCGTCCAGCCGGGCACAGATCTCGGCTACCGCGGGAGCGTTGCCGTCCGTCAACGAAAAGTCCGGCCGCACTTCCCGGGCCCGCTCGATGAACAGGCGCACGGCTCCGTACTCGGACACCTTCTCCGCGGACGTGCTTGCCACGCCGCCAGGAGGAATGGACAGGGGAGGCACCGGGAAGAGGTGCTCCCCACGCACCCGCAGCGCTTCACGGCTGGTCACGAGGACCGTCAGCCGAGGGCAATGCTGCAGCAGATCCGAGACGCCGTCCGCGGCATCCATCACCTGCTCGAAGTTGTCGAGAAGCAGCAGCACGTGCCTCGGGCGCAGCTGGCGCTTCAACACGTCGAGCGGCCGCTCGTCGCTGTCTCCACCCCCACCGACAGCGCGCATGACGGCTTCGTAGGCCGCATCGGGGTCGCGGACCGGTGAGAGGTCCACGAAGTACAGCCCGTCTTCGAAATGGTCGCTCTGGTCGGCCGCCGCCTGAAGGGCCAGCCTGGTCTTCCCGATCCCTCCCGGGCCTGCGAGCGTGAAAAGCCGCACGCCAGCCGCCTTGAGGAGGTCGCGAATCGCGACCAGCTCCGCCTCCCGCCCGAGAAACTCGGATGCCAGCGTCGGCAGGTTGTTCGGCCGGTGGGTGAGGGTTCCCAGCGGGGGAAAGTCGCTCGGGAGCTCGGGATGGGTCAGCTGGAAGATGTGCTCGGGTCGAAGCAGGTCCTTGAGGCGGTGCTCGCCCAGGTCGCGGAACCCTGCCTCGTCGGGCAGCCGGTCTTCGGCCAGCTCGGCGGCGGGCGCGGACAGCAGCACCTGACCTCCGTGGGCGGCGGCCATGATCCGAGCGGCGCGGTACACGGGAGGGCCGAAGAAGTCCCCGGCCCGCGGTTGGGCTTCCCCCACATGCAACCCCATGCGTACCCGCAAGGGCCCGATGTCGCCCCATGGCTCGTCCTGCAGGCGCCGTTGCGCCTCGAGGGAGGCTTCCACGCCCGCGGAGGCGGAGCCGAACACGGCCATCAGGCCGTCACCGGTGGTCTTGACCACGCGCCCGTCCGAGTGCTCGACCGCGTCACGAAGAATCGCGTCGTGCCGCTCGAGCGCGCCTTTCATCGCGGTGGGAAACCGCTCCCACAGCTGCGTGCTCGATTCGAGATCGGCGAAAAGAAACGTGAGCGTCTGCGGCGAAGGGTCATTGGTCATGACGTGCCCCGAGTATACGAAGACCCCTCCAACCCTTGCCCGGGGCGGCTCGGCCTCCCTCGGGCCGAGAATCCTCAGATCCGGACCACGAAGTCGAAGCTGGCTTCCTTCCCCTCCGCGGTGTCATCGACGGCCATGAGCAGCTCGGGCCGGAAGATCCCGTCTCGGGCGTTGGAGGGCTCCCCCGGGAAGTACAGCTGGGTGGTGAGCACCGGTCCGTGGGGCGCCTGGACCTTGACGTGGAAGTGTCGCGTGCGCCCGGGGTAGAGGCCGGGTTCGATCGTGGTGAGGCTGAACCGTCCCTGCGCGTCCGTGAAGAAGTGGCCGCGGAGGCGGTAGCCGACGTTGTCGTAGTTGCCGTCCGCGTCGGCGTGCCAGACGTCGAGCAGGGCATGAGCCACCGGCTGGCAGGAGGTGGTGAGCACCGATCCCGCGAGCAGCAGCTTCGTCCCCCCACTGACGTCGCTGAGGAAGTCGGTGCGAGCTGGCGAGTCCGGCTTGAAGTAGGGGCCTTCGGTCTGGGCCAGTGTCTGCTCCTCGTCTTCTCCGCACCCCGGCGTCGGCGGGAGAGCGTCCTGGGCCTCCTCCTGTCCGCAGGCGACGAGCGCCGGAAGCGGAAGAGCCAGCCCGGCCGCGAGGAAGCGGCGCCGGGAGAGTCGGGCGGGTTCGGAGGGACTCATGAGAGCGCGGTCCTTCAGCAGAGCGCGGTCCTTCAGCCAGCTCAGGGAGCGGCCGCGCTGACGGTCGAGGTGCAGAAGGCGCAGCGGGTGGCGCCCACCGGAATGGAGCTCAGGCAGTAGGGGCAGTCCCGGGTCGGGGAAAGTGCCTCCGGCGCGGTCTTCCGCCGGGCCACGAGCTGGTTCACCGGGCGGACCACCGCGAAGAAGAGCACCGCGGCCGTGATCATGAAGGAGATGACGTCGTCGATGAAGGCGCCGTAACGGAACGTCGCCCCGCTGATGGTGAAGTCGAGGTCGGAGAAGTTGACGAGATCGCCCGGGATCGCCAGCAGGGGGGTGAGCAGGTTCGTGGTGAAGGAGGAGACCACGAGCCCGAAGGCCGCGCCGATCGCCACCGCGACGGCCAGGTCGATAACGTTGCCGCGCAGGATGAAGGCTTTGAAGTCTCTGAGCAACCGCCGCCTCCGCTTCGAGCCGTGACGGGGATGCTAGTGACCCCCCTCGGCGACGCCGCGGCTCAGCCTGCGCCGCCTGGCTCCGGCTCGGCGAGCACGACGCGGAAACGGCGGAAGCCCTTGCCCTTGGATTCGACCTTGGCGATGCGGTCGAGCAGGACCCGGTGGTCGTCGCGGTCGACGTCCACCACCTTCGAGGTCAGCTCACGGGCGTAGGCGTCGGTGGCGTAGATGCGTTCGGTCACCGCACTCACTCCGTTTGCAACGGTAGGCAGAATGCTGCTCCAGGCCGGCTGGGAGGAAAGGCGCCTCCGGGTCAGCGTGGAGGCGACCAACTGGACGGGGCCTCGAGGTTGACGACGATGGCCTCCTGGGTGGAGCGGACCACCACCATCTGCACCGGCTCGAGGTCGCTCACGTTGACCTCGACGTGGACGAGCTTGGGAGGAACCCACACGAAGTCCCCCGCGCCAGCCTCATGCACCTCGTCGAGGTCCTCGCCCGAGTAGAAGCGCGCCCGCCCCGACGCAATGAAGATCGCGCTCTCGGACTCTCCGTGGTGATGCACGCGCGACACCAGACCCGGGCCGAGCTCGACCCAACCGACCCACAGTTTCTCCGCCCCCACCAGCTCCCCGGAAATGGCCGCCTCTCGCGACATGGCGCCGGAGGCGAGGTCAGCCTTCCGCTCCCGTGGGCCGATGACCTGTAAGCCCCCCACCTCGACCTCCTC
>JALYGD010000253.1 GCA_030777265.1 Actinomycetota bacterium
ACGGGCGCGCCGCTCGCAGCCGAAATTGATGAGCACCTGGCCTCGGTCTCCGAGGCGTTGGGCGGCGTGACGACACGGCGCTATCTGGCCGTCGCTCTGCCCGACGGGCGGGTTGTTGGCATCGCCGCCTGGCAAGCGAACACATCGCTGCTGACCTCTTGACCCGAGACGAGCGTCCGGTGGAGGTGGTCATGGCGTACGTGCGGCGGTCCCATCGCGGCCCCGGCGTCGGCCGTGGGGTGTCCGGGAGGTGGCGTCCCTTGTGTCCAGGACCGTCACTGACCACGAGGCCGCGCCGCGCCTACGTTGTCATCGTGATCACGGCGGATCATGACCGTGATCCCGCGTGGCGAATCGTCCGGGGAGGGTCGTGCCGACCAACCGGCGGTGTTGGGCACTCCCAGCCGGGACGGCTTCGGCGATGTGGGGGGCGCCTACAGGCCCGATCGAAGATCGGGCTCGACCCCTAGCTGGATGCGTTCACTCGGGGGGGAGCAAAGCCGTGATCATGAAGTCCGCGACGAACCTAGAAAATCGGGGCAGGGTCCAACCCCGCTGGACGACGAGGAGGTCGTAGATCTCGACCGAGCTGCACGTCCAGAGGACGTCGGTCGCCTCTCCCAGCGTGACGCCTTCACGCAGATAGCCGCGCTCCTTGAGGAAGCGGGCGTGATGCCGCATCCGTTCCAGCCGGTCCTCATCAGTCTCCCTGAGGAGGGCCTCCATCTCCCGGTCGGCGAGTGCGGCCGATCGCATGAGGAGCCTGATGGGCGACACCACGGATGCGACCTCCGTTGTCAGCGCTCCCCATTCACGCATCATCTTCCTAGGATCGACCTCTCGCTCTCGCATGGCGTCGGAGCGCTCGTAGGCGGGAACATCTCCTTTGCCGAGCAAACCCCGCAAGTAGATCGCCTTCACCAACCCCGACTTGCTACCGAAGACCTTGTAGATCGTCTGTACCGACAGTCCGGCTTCCTGGGCGATCGATGCGATCGACGTTCCCGCGTACCCGCGCTCGAGGAAGAGACGCTCGGCGGCGTCGAGGGCAGCGTCTCGGTTGCGGGCAGCCTGCTCCTTGCGCGCTCGAGAGTCGTAGGGACGTCTGGTCTTGACGACCGCCATAATTCAGTAGATACTCCTCTATCTAGTAGAGCTAACTCTAGCTGAAGTTCGGAGGATGGCGTGGGACCGGTCGACCGTCAACCGCCTCAGGTGCTCGACCGGCTGCTGGCGGCGATCAACGCGCACGAGCTCGAGGCCATGGTCTCGTGCTTCGCCGAGGACTACACCAACGAGACGCCCGTCCATCCGCCCCGGGGGTTCCGCGGCCAGGAGCAGGTGCGGACCAACTGGAGCCAGATCTTCGCCGCGGTTCCCAACATCCACGCTCGCGTGGTGCGCAGCAGTGTCGACCGGGACACGCTGTGGACCGAATGGGACATCACCGGCGATCGGGTCGACGGGGCGCCGTTCCTGATGCGCGGCGTCGTCATCTTCGGTGTGGCGGGCGACACGATCGCGTCGGCACGCTTCTACCTTGAGCCGGTCGAGGACACGAGCGGCGACGTCAACGCCCACACGCGCCGGGTAACGGGAACCACTGACCAAGACAACGAAGGGAGATCAACGTGATCCTGGTCGTCGGAGCCACTGGCGACCTCGGCGGGTCGATCGCCCGCGCCCTGCTCGCCGAGGGCAACAAGGTTCGCATCCTTGTCCGGCCCGGCTCGTCGTACCGCGAGCTCGTCGATGAGGGCGCCGAGCCGGTGACCGGCGATCTCAAGGAGCCGGCGTCGTTGCACGCCGCCTGCGCGGGGGTCGACGCGGTGGTCACCACGGCCAACGCCATCGGACGCGGGGGCGAGGACACAATCGAATCCGTTGACCTCCACGGCAACCAGCACCTGATCGAGGCGGCCGAGGCGCAGGGGGTTCGGCGATTCGTCTTCACCTCGGTGCTGGGCGCCAGTGCCGACAGCCCCGTGCCGCTGATCCGAGCCAAGGGTGAGGCGGAACAACGGTTGACAAAGAGCGCCATGACGTGGACGATTCTCCAGCCCAACCTGTACATGGACACCTGGCTGCCGATGGCTGTCGGAGGCCCCGCCCTCGCCGGACAGCCCGTCACGCTCGTCGGAGAGGGCCGCCGCCGCCATTCCATGGTCGCCATGCGAGACGTCGTGTCCTATGCCGTCGCCGCGCTCGAGCGTGACGAGGCGAACAATCGACGCCTTCTCATCGGCGGACCTGACGCGATCTCATGGCGTGACGCGGTGGCGGCGTTCGAACACGAACTGGGCCGGGAGATTCCGGTGCGTACTGTTCGTCCCGGGGAACCGGTTCCGGGGATGCCGGAGCCGGTCAACGGGCTCTTTCAGGTGCTCGAGACCTACGACTCGCCGCTCGACATGACCGCGATGGCGGTCACCTATGGAGTGACGCCGACCGGGCTCGGGGATTTCGTCCACGCCTTCGTCTCGACGGCCACGGGTAGCGCTCGTAACGGCGCCTGAGGTCAACATCCCGGGGGCTGGTGCGGCGACCGATACGTGCCGCTCCTTCCCGTTCGCCGCGCCGGCGAGAGATGCCTCGGAACCATCGACATTCGCGCCGTCGGCGGCTCCTCATGGTGCCCCCTAACCACAGACGCCGCGGGCCCGAAGGGTGACCCCGAACGCCGGGTCCGTGACCACGGAGGCAGTGGTCGGGAGCGGCGCGATACCGACTGGACGGCCGACCTTCGGAGGAGACTCGTGACACTGGATCCCGTCGTGACGAACCGAGACCTCTACAAGGTTGTCTTCGAGAACGAGCGCGTCAGAGTGTTGGAGTACCGCGACCAGCCCGGAGCCCAGACGACGCCGCACGAGCATCCCGATAGCGTGATGTACACGCTGAGTTCCTTCCGGCGGCGGCTCATCACAGGCGACGGCCATCGCGACGTCGAGCTACATGCCGGGACAACGGGTTGGCTCCCCGCTCAGCGGCACTCGGGGCACAACATTGGCGACACGCCGCCCCACGCAATCTTCGTCGAGTTGAAGGAGGCGGGCGCGCCCGGGGGGACCCATGCGCTGGGTCCCGACGTCCCGTAGGTTCGCTCCCAGTCGGAACGCGGGGGTGAACGGCATGTGCCACCCCTGACGACGCCGCCTGGGCGGACGCCGGCATCGGGTCTTACCGACGCTGTCGTTCGCAGCAGGCCGCCCGAGGGCATCCCGGCAGTAGTTATCGCCCTGGCTCGCCCAGCGTGCTGACGCATAACCGCTGACCCCTTCCGGGACCGGGAGATCGCTTGGGCCTCTCAGCTTGGTCGTCAGCCTGCCACTCGACTGGAAAGCTCAGAGCCACCGACGCACCCTGAGCCGGTAGTCGGCGTAGACCGGGCCGTAGCGCTCGGCGAGGTAGGTCTCCTCGGGCATGATGGCGAGCTGTCGCACGGCAAGCACGGCCAGGGG
>JALYGD010000254.1 GCA_030777265.1 Actinomycetota bacterium
CTCGCCAGCTGATCAGGGCTGGGTGAGGCGGGAGCGCGTGTCGGGGAACGATGTATCGGCTGCTCGAGCCTTTCGAGGACCTGTTGGGGCGACCAGCGCAGCCGGGGTTCGGGGGCGGTGCAGCCCAGCACTATGTCGGAGACGGTCGCGTCGACCACTCCTTCGCGCTCCAGCCTGCCGAGCCACTCCTCGAGGCATCCCAGCGGCCGTCCATCCCACGCGGGTGCGAAGCACGGGTCCATACCTGTGGCCGCGTAGCTGACGGTGGCGCCGAGACTGTGATAGTCATCGGGGAGACCCGAGGGCTCGCCACCGAGCTGCTGCGGCGACGCGTAGACGAGAGTCCCTTCCCTCCAGCGGGGGGGTGGCCCGTCGCTCAGGAGGTGGGCGAATTCCAGGTCGACAACCCGCAGCTCCCCCTCAGACGTCACGAGCAGGTTGTTCGGCGTGAAGTCGCGCAGCAACACTCCGGCCTCGTGGAAGGCCTGCATGGTTTCGGCGAGGGCGCGGATCATGCCGCGGAGTTCGTCCCCGCGCAGCGGGCGTCCCTGCGAACCCCCGCGGAGGCGTAGATGCCGCCGGAGCGGAACCCCATCGAGGTGCTCGAGCACGAGGAAGAGGTGCCCTTGCTGCTCGAAGACGTCAAGCAGCCCCGGCGAGCGTCCGAGGTGATCGACGGCGGCGAGCACCCGAGCCTCCTGCCGCAACAACCTCGTCACGTAGCCGCCACGCCCGCCACCCAGCTCGACGTGGGGCCGGGCCTCCTTCATGACCACGAGCTGGCCGCTGTCCCGGTCATCTGCGACGTACACCCCTCCCTTGTTGGAGAGCTTGAGGGCGTGGCGGACCATGTACCGGTCATTGAGGAGCACCGGCCCGCCCCCGGAGCTGACACGGCGCCGCCCTCGGCGTCGACCTTTGGGCTCGCTTGCGCTGAAGGGGTCTCGTGCCCAGGACGGAGGGGTGAACCACGACCGGCGCTCGTCGGGTATCACGTTGCCGGCTGGGTCGCGCAGAACCTCAACGAGCACGCCGTCGGCGTCGAAGACGCGTTCCTGGAGGAATGCGCCGTACCGGTAGTGCACGACGCCGCCACTGCGCAGGGGGCGGTCGGAGAGGATGGCCGGGCCGCGGAAACTCGCCGTGGCCCTATCACAGGCGCGGCCGACACGGACCGCCTGCTCATCGTCGAGCGGGTAGATCGTGATGAACTTCCCAGCGACCTCCCGCGGCGCGTTCAAGCTGTTGAGGAGGGCCACGGCCTGGCGGGTGGCAGCGAACTTGAACGCGACCCCCTCGCGGACGAGTACGGGCGCGACCGCCTCGAGCGTCGCGAGCGCAGTGTGACTGGTGGCGGAGACGTGAAGCTTCCACCCCTGAGACGGAAGCTCCACCCCGGTCGGTAGCGCGAGCATCCACGGCCCGGTGCGCCGCCACGTCCACGAGGCGGGGTCGCTGAGCAGCGCACGGACGGGGGGGAGCAGGTCGCCTGCGCCGTCGTCCTCCGACGCCTCCCAAAGCCCCCAGGAGCTGTCCCAGCCCGCCACCACCGTCATCTCCGTCCTTCGTCCGAAAGCTGTCCGTGCAGGTTCACGTGCAGTGCGTCGAGGGTGAACGCGGGTGAACCACCGTCGCAAACGAGGTTGCCCCTTGCCTCCCCCGTGTTCTGCCCCCAGTTCCGTTATAACTTCAGTTAACAACTTTCACTTTAACCCTCGTACGGCACGATCATCACAAAGAGAAACAAACGTGCATACTGTCCACACGGACGGGGCGATTCGGACGAAGAGGGCAGGCAGGCTCCTCGCCATTGACGCCGGCGTGTAGTTACGCTTGAGGTATTACGCCTCTGTTATTACAACTGTGTTATTTCTATTTGGCCGGGCCCTTCTGGCGCGACGCTCGGCATATGTTGGGGGAGTGCCGGTCACGTGCGGTATCCGAGCTTCGCAATGGCGGCGGCTTCCAAGCCTGCTACCGCCCGGGAACTGAGTGGCGCGGGCGCGTACTCGCGCGTCTCGCCCCCGATGTGTCTTGCCTCGATGCTCCGCATATGCCGGACAGATGCTTCGAGGTGTTCGCCGAATGGCTGGGCCGACGTCGCCACCAGCGCCCGCGGACAGCAGCCAAGGGCGGGTCCCAATCGCGGAACTCTCTCGCGAGGCTGGACCGAGCAGGAGCGGTCCGGAGGTCTCCAGACTCTGACCCTCCACGTCGGCAAGGGGTAAAAGTCCCTGGCGCCCCAGACCCCCATAGCCCATCCTCGCAACGAGGGCGACCCTGCGACTCGTCACCTGTCAGGGTCGGGTGCGCCTCGAATCGGACGTGGGCGGGCGGGGACGCCGACGACGAGCTCGCCTTCACGGGCGGGACGAGTGACGACCGCACCCGCCCCCACGATCGTGCCACGTCCGATGCTCAGACCTTGGAGGACACATGCGTTGCTGCCGACGGTGACCCCTTCGCCGAGTTCGACGGCGCCTGCCACGTTCGCACCCGGCAGGATCGTCACGAAGTCGCCGAGTACGGCGTCGTGACCGACGGTGGCGTTGTAGTTGACGTGAACATGGCTGCCGACCCGAATGCTTGAAGACAGGTGAGCGTTGGCGAGCACGACCGACCCGGGCCCGAGTATCGTCTCGGGCCCCACGACCGCGCGGGGATGGACGACCGTGCGGGGGATGAGGCCTCGCCCGCGCAAGAGCCCGGCCAGGCGCTGACGGGACGCTGGGTCCCCGATTCCGACCACGAACTCCGCGTCTTCCGCGGCGTCCTCGGGGGAGAGCACCGGCAATCCCCGGCAGCGCGTCCCCGCCCTCCCCTCGTCGAGAAAGGCGGTGGCCGTCTCGCCGCGGGCGAGGAGCGCGTCGAGGGTCTCGCGACCGAAGCCGCCAGCACCGGCAATGTAGAGCGGCATATGGGGCAGGGTGGAGTCTTCGTCGACGGGGCGTCAACCACGGCCTCCGTTCCGGCCCTGCAGGCCATGCCGGGCGCCCCCGGAGTCGGTCCTGCGGTCGGCGCTCCGCGCCGCGCGCCACGAGGGGTGCAAGGGCCGGCGGAGGCCTCCCACGCTATGAAGGGGGACTTCGACCTCATCGGCGTCGGGCTCGTCATCACCTTCGCTGCCTGGACCGCACTCGTATGGCTCCTCACCGGCGGCGATCCCGTCCCGGCGCTCGCGATGGCCGGGGCCGGGCTCGTCACGTTCGGCGTCGTCCGCGCTATCTCGCTTCGCATCCCCTGGTCAGGTCCCGCCGCGGTCGTCGCCGCGGGGGCGCTTCTGCCGTTCGTGCCGGTCGGCGGGACCGTCGCGACCGGCCAACGCTTCGGTCCGCTCGAGTATGCGAACGCGTCGGCGCTGTTCTACGTCGTCGTCGCTGCCGCAGGTGGCATGCTTGCGGTGAAGGCGGCCGGGCGGTTCATGCGTCTCGTCGGGGTGCTCGCCGTGCTCGCCGCAGCTGCGACGGTCGCGGTCAGCGGCTCGGAGGCTGCCATCGGGCTGCTGCTGCTCCTGCCGGTCGCGGTGCTCGCTCGTCGCCCGCACACCGTCCGCCGCTTCCTTCTCGGCGGGGCCATGCTCGTTCTCGCCGCGGTCGCAACCACCGTTCTGCTCGGGATGCTGCATGCGGCGCGCGGGGGACCGGAGACAGTTGAGACCCTGGCGAGCACGGCTTTCACAGAGCGGCGGCTCGACCTCTGGCGGGACGCCCTCTACATCGCCGCACGCTCACCGATCACGGGCGTCGGTCCCGGTGAGTTCCGCTCCCACAGCCCCACCTCGCTGCGCGACCAGGACGCCGTCGCTGTGCACGACGAGTACCTTCAGGTTGCGGCTGAACTCGGGCTGCCGGGGCTGTTTCTCGCTCTCTCGCTCGCCCTCTGGGGGTTCGCGCGACTGCGTCGAGGTGGCCCCGACCCGGCTGCATCCTTCGCCGGCGCCGCGCTCACCGCCGCCGGAATCCACGCGAGCATTGACTACGTGCTCCACGCCCCTGCGGTCCTGCTCGCGGTCGTAACGCTCGTCGCGGCTGCCTCCGCGACAGCCCGGCGGTAGGCGTCACAGGCCTTCACAGCTGAGCGAGGTCGTCCCCCGTCACGAGGGCTGCTTGGACTCCGGCAGCGGGAAACCGGGGTTGACGCCGCCCTCCCCGCTGATGCCTTCGCGCTTCAGCAGGGCCACCACGGTGAGGGCGACGATCTTCAGGTCGAGACGCAGTGAGCGGTGCTCGAGGTACCACAGGTCGAGCTCGATCCGCTCGGGCCACGAGATCGAATTGCGCCCCGACACCTGCGCGTAGCCCGTGAGGCCCGGTCGGACCTCGAGCCGTCGCCGCTGTCGCGGACCGTAGTGGACGACCTGTTCGGGCAAGGTCGGACGCGGGCCGACGAGGCTCATGTCGCCGACGAGGACGTTCCAGAGCTGCGGCAACTCGTCGAGGGACGAGGCCCGGAGGAGGTGTCCTAGCCGACTCGTCCGATCTGGGTCGGGCTCGCCGGAATAACGCGGGGCACGCATGGTCCGGAACTTCACGATCGTGAACGTGCGGCCGCAAAGGCCGCTGCGCCGCTGTCGGAACAACACCGGCCGCCCCATCGCGACGAGTATGGCCA
>JALYGD010000255.1 GCA_030777265.1 Actinomycetota bacterium
CGTCTCGCGTTCGCCATCTTCGGAAGCTGAGCCATGAGCGATCACCTGCAGCAGCCATTTTCAGATGCCGAGCGCGAGGACCTGCCCACCTCGGGCGAGTCGGATCCGCTCGACATCGTGACCCAAGAAGCAGGCGAGGTCCTTCCCGACGCCGAGGATCAGCCCGACCGGGCGCCGACGGACGCGCCCGAACTGCGTCTCGAGGAGCACGCAGACGGGATCGCCGAGGCACTGCCCCCTCGTGACTCCGGCCCGACCGCGCCGCTCACCGACCCCGACGTTGTGACAAGCGAGGATGTGCCCGACGTCGCTCCCGCGCCCGACACCACCCCCGGTAGCGTCGAGACAACCGCCTTGGGCCCCAGTCCCGAGGATCCCGACGTGCCCGCCGATCCCCGTCCCGGTGGGGGGGTTGAAGCCATCACCCCGGCCCCACCGTCGGAAGCGGAGTTGTCCGGAACGGCTGGTGGTGTTCCGGCCGACCCCGCCGCTCCCACGACCGACACCGACACCTCCGGGGACGAACTGGACACTCTCCTTGATCTCGCCGGCGCCGAGCACTCACCCGGGGAGCCGGTGTCCGCCTCAGTGGAGCCTCACACCCTCGGCGGCACGTCGACCGACAGCAGCGAGGTGCCGGCGGAGAGTAGCGAGGGGGCGGAGGCCGCAACGAGCCCTCAAGAGGTACCCGACGACGACGGAGCCGGCCCCGAGGCCCTGCGGCTGGTACCCCGAACGAGCGGCGATGTGCGCGACAAGCGTGATCTCATGCGCCTGCCAGGCGACTGGTACGTCGTGCACACCTACTCCGGCTATGAGCAGCGGGTGCGTGACAACCTCGAAAGCCGGGTGAGAGCCCTCGGCCTCGAAGAGCGCATCCACGAGGTCGTCATCCCCACCGAAGAGGTCACGGAGTTCAAGAAGGGCAAGAAGCAGGTGGTGCAGAAGAAGGTCTTTCCTGGTTACGTGCTCGTCCGCATCGACATGGACAAGGAGACCTGGGGGGTCGTGCGCAACACCCCGGCCGTGACGGGCTTCGTGGGGACCGCTGGCTCGGAACCGCTCCCTCTGTCGATGAGAGAAGTGGCCGAAATCCTTCGCATCCCCGAGGAGGCGAAAGTGGAGGCCGAGGAGGTCGAGGAGGTGGCCATCGAGCCCGTCGCCGAAGTCGACCTGGACATCGATGAGACGGTGCGTGTCACCGCCGGCCCGTTCGCGGACTTCACTGGCACCATTGCCGAGATCAACCTCGACCAACACAAGCTCAAGGTGCTCGTATCCATCTTCGGTCGGGAGACACCGGTCGAGCTCGGATTCGATCAGGTGGCAAAGCTGTGAACAGGCTGGAAAACGTTTCGACCGGGGGTAGCTGCCCGTCACGCGTTCGAGCGCAGCGCTAGCAGCCGAGTCACCTCGCTCGAGGAGCGCAGCAGCTGGGGTGGGACGGCTGGGGCCCATGAAGGAGTAGCACGATGGCGAAGAAAGTCCTGAGTCTCGTCAAGCTGCAGATTCCGGCCGGACAAGCCACGCCCGCCCCGCCGGTCGGCCCAGCGCTTGGTCAGCACGGCGTGAACATCATGGAGTTCTGCAAGACCTTCAACGAACGCACGAGCGCGCAGCAAGGCGACATCGTCCCCGTCGAGATCACCGTGTTCGAGGACCGCTCGTTCACGTTCGTCACGAAGACCCCACCGGCGGCTCAGCTGCTGAAGAAGGCAGCCGGGATCGAGAAGGGCTCTCCGACACCACATATGCAGCGCGTGGCAACCGTCAGTCGGGAGCAGGTCCGGGAGATCGCGGAACGGAAGCTGGAGGACTTGAACGCGTCCGACCTGTCAGGCGCGATGCGTATCATCGAAGGTACCGCCCGCTCTATGGGCATCGCAGTCGCAGCCGACATGAGCGGCGCTCCGGTAGGAGCGACGCGAGAGGAGCCGTCTTAGGTCTCCTGAGACGGCGGCGGTGGTGGCAAGGCGTCCCGCAAGGAAACGTAGGTTCGAGACGATGGCGGCGTCGCTGGACGAGGAGGAATCGTGGCGAGGCGTAGCAAGAAGTACCGCGCAGCGCTCGAGAATGTCGATCGCGGCCGTGCCTATGGCGCGCGGGAGGCCCTGCAGCTCGCCAAGGACACCGTCGCGGTGAACTTCGATCCGACCGTAGACGTGGCACTGCGGCTCGGCGTCGACCCGCGACGCGCTGATCAGATGGTCCGCGGTGCGGTCGTGCTGCCTCGTGGCACCGGCAGAACCGCCCGTGTCGCGGTCATTGCGGCGGGCGAGGCGGCGATCGCCGCCGAGGAGGCGGGCGCAGACGTCATCGGCACCGACGATGTCGTCGAGCGGCTCGGGCGCGGGGAGCTCATCGACGAGCTGGACACGATCATCGCGACACCCGATCAGATGGGGAAGCTCGGCCGTCTCGGTCGCCTGCTCGGCCCCCGGGGTCTCATGCCCAACCCGAAGTCCGGCACGGTCAGGACCGACGTTGCTCGAGCCGTGCGGGAGGTGAAGGCTGGGAAGGTCGAGTACCGTTCCGACCGTCAAGGCAACGTGCACAGCGTCCTCGGAAAGGTGTCATTCCCCCTGCCCCACCTCGTGGAGAACTACCAGACGCTCGTGGACGAGATCGTGCGACAACGACCGGCATCGGCTAAGGGGCGCTACATACGCAACATCACCATCTCCACGTCCATGGGTCCCGGCATTCGTGTCGATCCGACCCGGACCCGGGAGGTCGCGGAGCAGGTAGGGGTCTGAGGGGCGGTCAAAGCCCGCCCCGACATGGCCCTCATCCTCACTTCCCGCTACCATCGCGGCTCGCAGGGGCCGCCACAACTCCAGCCCACCAGCAGCGAAGCGTCCGCCGGGTCGGAGCTGGGGGCAGATGCAGAGTCGCACCTTGATGGCCGAAGCTCGTCTTCGACTTGACGGGCGACGGGACACGACGCGGTCGCTCCCGAGGGGCCGTGGCCAGGAGACAGCCTCCGCGCCTGCCGCCGGTCTGCTGCGGCGTGAGCAGGCGACCCGTGTGAAGGAGGTCATCGTGGCGAGGCCGGATAAGGTCGCCGTCGTCGAGCGGGTTCGTGAGGACCTGTCACAGAATCCCGCAACCCTGTTCACCGAGTACCGTGGGCTCACAGTCGCGGGTCTCGCCGACCTCCGCCGACAACTGAGTGAGGCGGGAGCTCGCTACGTCGTTGTGAAGAACACGCTTGCCCGCATCGCCGCGCGGGAGGCTGGCTATGAGGGCCTCGAGGACGTGCTGACGGGACCCACGGCGCTCGCCGTCTGCGAGCAGGACCCCGTCGGCCCGGCCAAGGCCATGCGACGTTTCGCTCGCGAGCATCCTGAGCTCGTCGTGAAGGGAGGGATCCTCGAAGGCCGCGTTGTCGATGCCTCAACCGCGCAGCGGCTCGCGGATCTCGAGTCCCGCGAGGAGCTGCTGGGCCGGCTTGCAGGGCTCATGTACGTGTTGCTCGCTCAGCCCGTGACCCTGCTCCAGGCGCCGCTCACACAGTTCGCCCGCCTCATGTCGGCACTCGAGGACAAGGGCGCATCGGGCGCAAGCGCCGAAACGGACGCCACCATCGAGGAGGCCCACGGTCGAGACGAGGACACGTCCGAAACCGCCTAGCCGCCTCGAAGACAGCGACAACACCTGAAGAACGAGACCTGAAGATCGAGGCCGCGTGGCTCGAAGCCGCGCCAACGCAAGGAGGACGAGATGGCGAAGCTCTCGCCGGACGAGCTCATCGAGCAGTTCAAGGATCTGACGCTGCTCGAACTCAGCGAGCTCGTGAAGAAGTTCGAGGAGACGTTCGAGG
>JALYGD010000256.1 GCA_030777265.1 Actinomycetota bacterium
GCGGCTACCTGATCGGCGAGGGCGGCGATCTGGTGGCGATCGAGCCGCCCTCCCTGCCCGCGAAGGCTGTTCGAGCCCACTTTCACGACCGCAAGTCGGGGGCGTGGAAACCGCCGTTCAGACATCCGTGGCCTCTGGCGCGGGCCGGGCTGGCATGGCTTCAGGCGCCGGCCGCGTCGGGTGGACTGCGACCTCAGATGTTTCCCGGACCAGCACCGTCGCCGTCTTAGGAGACCTAAGACCGCTCCTCTCGCGTCGCTCCTGCGGAGCGCTGCTCACTGGCTCGACTGCCAGCTCCTCGGAGGAGCCGTCCTCACCGGCGACTTCCGCCTCCCGCTCCTCCTCGGGTAGATCGTGGGGTTCCGGCGAGAAGTCGAAGACCGCGTCGGCGATCACGACCTCGTCCCCTACCCGCGCCCCGGCCTCCACCAGGGCCCGTTCGACGCCCCCCCGGCGCAACCTGCCCTGGAGGTAGCGCACGGCCTCGGGGTTGTCGAGCGGGGTCATCTGCACCCATCGCTCCACCCTGCGCCCGCTCACGATGAACCGGCCCAGGTCGTCCCTCTCGATCGCGAGCGGGGACTCTTCCATTTCTTCGAGCCGAATGACGAGCTCCTCCGGCTCGACTTCAGTGGCTGCACGCGCACGGGCCGTTCTGACAAGCTCGGAGAGGTGCCAACGCAGCGGATCCAGGCCCTCGCCGCTCACCGCGCTCACCTCGAACACCGCGTATCCGTGGGCTTCTAGTTCAGGACGAACGAGGGCCGCCATCGCCTGCCCGTCGGGTAGGTCCACCTTGTTCAGAGCCACGACTGAGGGACGCTCGAGCAGGCGCGGGTCGTGCGCCTCGAGTTCGCCGAGTATCACCTCGAGGTCGGCGATCGGATCCCGATCCGGCTCGAAGGGCACCGAGTCGAGAACGTGCACGAGTGCGGCACATCGTTCGATATGGCGCAGGAAGCGGTGCCCGAGCCCTCGGCCTTGCCTGGCACCGCTGATGAGGCCGGGGACGTCAGCGAGGACGACGTCGACATCGCCGGCGCGCATGACCCCGAGGTGGGGGGTGAGGGTCGTGAACGGCCAGGCCTCGATGCGGGGACGGGCCGCGGACAAGCGCGAGATGAGTGACGACTTTCCCGCGCTCGGGAAGCCGACGAGCCCGACGTCCGCGATGACCTTCAGCTCGAGACGCAGCGAGCGCTCCTCGCCCCGCTCGCCGAGCTCCGCGAAGCGGGGCGCGCGCCGACGGTCGCTCGCAAGTGAGGCGTTGCCGCGCCCCCCACGACCGCCTCTCGCAACGATGAAGCGAGTGCCGGGACGGTCAAGGTCGGTGAGGACCGAGCCCGACGCGCGCTCGCGGACGACCGTTCCCGGTGGCACGGGTACGAGCAGGTCAGCTCCGTCCGCACCGGTCTTGTTGCTGCCCTCACCGTGCCCCCCGCGTCCGGCGCGTCGGTGGCGCGAGCGGTGCAAGTCGAGCAGCGAGCTCACCCTGGGGTCGGCAACGAGCACGACGTCGCCGCCGCGCCCACCGTCGCCGCCATCTGGCCCTCCACGTGGGACGTGTGCCTCCCGGCGGAACGACACCGCGCCATTGCCCCCATCGCCACCGCGCACATAGACCGTGCATTCGTCAACGAACTCGGGCGGTTCGCTCCGCTCCGCCACGTCCACCTCCTCGGCCCAACCACCACCGTCGCCCCTGCCGAGCGCCGCTCACGGAACGAGGGCGGCCGTAGCCGCCCTCCGGATCTCGCCGTTGCCCCTGGCTAGTCGCCGTTGGGGACAACCTCGGCGTACTTGCGGTTGCGACGAGCGTGGAAGGCAACCGTTCCGTCGACGAGAGCGAAGAGCGTGTCATCACCGCCGCGGCCGACGTTGCGGCCGGGGTGAATGCGGGTGCCACGCTGGCGCACGATGACACTGCCCGTGGTGACGAGCTCGCCACCATAGACTTTGACCCCCAGGTACTTCGGGTTCGAGTCGCGGCCGTTGTGGGACGAGCCGCCGCCCTTCTTGTGTGCCATTTCTGTTTCTCCTGCCGCCTGGCGACCCTGCTCCTAAATCTGATCGACCTTCACGGTCGTGAAAAGCTGCCGGTGGCCCTTTTTCTTCCGTTGCCGGCTCTTGTTCTTGTAAGTAAAAACGGTGATCTTCTTGCCCTTGCCGTGTCCCGTGATCGTCGCAGTGACCGTCCGACCCTCGAGGTCGGGACCGACCGTCACGGTGCCGTCATCGTCGACGAGCATGACCGGACGCAACGTGACCGTGTCGCCCAGGTCGCCATCGAGCTTCTCGACCCGAACCTCCTCACCCGGGACCACGCGGTACTGCTTCCCGCCGGACGCTACGACGGCGTACACCGCTGCCTCCTGTTTCGGATGGCTATCGCGCAAATAACGGTGCCTACCGGCACCGTTCTGCTGCACGGTATCGAGAGTGTCCGAAGGGGTCAATCGGGAGCGTGTCACGGCGGAGAGTAGAAGCCCTCACCGTCAGCGTTCCAAATCACACCCAGGCGGCGGCCAATCAGTCGGACTCGAGGGTGAGCGTGGAACCGCGGCCCTCGCAATGCTCGCACCGCTCACTGAAGGACTCGAGGAGCCCACGCGAGACGTTCTTGCGCGTCATCTGAACGAGACCCAGTCGGCTGACCTCCGACACCCGCGTTTTCGTCCGGTCACGCAGGAGCTCGCGCTTCAAACGGCGCACGACCTGGTCCTGGTTCGCCTTGAGCAGCATGTCAATGAAGTCGATGATGATCATCCCGCCGATGTCGCGAAGCCGGAGCTGGCGAACGACTTCCTCGACGGCCTCGAGGTTCGTCTTCAGGACGGTCTCCTCGAGGTTCGACTTACCGGTGAACCTGCCGGTGTTGACGTCGACGATGGTCATGGCCTCGGTCTTCTCGATGATGATGTAGCCACCGGACGGGAGCCAGACCTTGCGCTCGAGCGCCTTTCGCAACTGCTCGTTCACGCGGTAGGCGTCGAAGAGTGACTCGGCTGGCTCGCCTTTGCGCGTCGGTGCCGGTTCGTAGAGCTCGAGCTTGTCCACGGCATCAGGCATGACCTCCTCGAGGTATGCCCTGACCTTGGTATGGACGTCGGAATCGTCGACGATGAGCTTCAGGAACTCGGGGCCGAAGTGGTCGCGGATGACCCGCACCACGAGATCGGGCTCCTCGTAGACAGGCTCGAGAACGTTCGCCTTGGCCGCTCGTGACGAGACCGTCTCCCACTTCTGCAGCAGCCGATCGAGATCCTCCCGCAGCTGCTCCTCGGTGGCATCGGCAGCGGCGGTGCGGACGATGACGCCGGCACCCTCGGGCTTGATTCTCTTGAGGATCTTGCGGAGCCGCTCGCGCTCGTCATCTGCGAGCTTGCGTGAGATGCCGAGAGTGCCATCGGTGGGGGCGAGCACCATGTAGCGGCCAGCGAGAGAGAGCTGCATGGTGAGCCGGGCCCCTTTCGTGCCCATAGGGTCCTTCGTGACTTGAACGAGGACCTTCTGGCCCGGTTTCAGGGCGTGCTCGATACGGAGACGGCTTTCATCTTCGATGTCGAGCTCGTCGTAGAGAACCTCGCCGGCGTACAGCACGCCGTTGCGTCCCTTGCCGATATCGAGGAATGCGGCCTCCATGCCTGGCAGAACGTTTTGGACACGCGCCATGTAGATGTTGCCGACATAAGAGACATCTTGCTTGTGGGTGACGTAGTGCTCGGCGACGGTTCTGTCCTCGAGCACCGCAATCTGGGTGCGGTCCTTCGAAGTCGTGACGAGCATTGTGCGGGGGACGCTCTGGAGGATGGCGCGCCGGACGTCTTCGGCGAGCGCCGGTGCTTGCGCTCGCGTGTGACGGGCTCGGGTCAACCGACGGCGCCCCCGCTGGCGGGTCTGGCGCTTGGCTGCGAGCCGAGTTCCACTGCGGGCGATCTGACCCTCGACGCTCGCCTCAGTCTGGCCGTCGCTGGCGTCGCCTGGCGCCTCGGCTTCCCCGCCGTCCTCCGGCTCCTTCCCAGCGATCTCCGCCCCGACCGAGTCAGCCGACTGCTCCTCGGGCGCCGGGACCTCGCGCTCCCCCGCGGAACCTCTCTTGCGGCCTCGTCGGCCGCGACGGCGCCGGCGGGCAGGCTCGCCGCGCTCGTCGGCTACGGCTTCGCTCGCGCCCGTCGGGCCCCCGTCGTCCCCGGCCGAGTCCGCTCCATCTGAGGCCCCCCCTCCCGGGCCTTCGGCCCGTCCCCGGGTAGCCCTCCCTCCCGGGCCTTCGGCCCGTCCCGTCGTCGTCGCTTCGGTCGCCGCTTCAGCGGCTTCGTCGGCCGCCCCTCGCCCCCGAGTGCGGGTGCGGGTCCGGAGTGCGCTGTCCTCCTTCTGCTGACCGTCGACGCCGCTCTTCGCGGTCGTGGTGTCGTCCACAATCGTCTCGCTTTCTCACGCCTCTACCACCCTTGGCCACGTGGGCGCGGACGAGCGGTGCGAGTGCCCGCTCAACGTTCCGCGCCCACCGCCGTCGGTGAGCAGCCGGGGTGACGAGCCGGACGAGGACCGATCGGGAAAGCGGCTCGTGCCGCCCCCCACGTGCAGGTGCAGCTCATCCGGCAGGTCCGTCGGTGGAACCGACGGGCCGATGCTGTGGAGTAGGCGTGCAGGGTTGGATGGGAAGGCCCGGGGACGTACCGGACACGTACCGGAGGATGGACGCCAGAGGACAGCGAGGAGATCCTCGCTGTGGCGATGTCCCTGGGCTTTTCGCGTTCGAGACCAGGCCGATCGCGGACGCGTTCGACTCGTCACGGATGAGGCAGGGGGCGTCATGGCGCCTCCAAAGTCGGGCCTGCATGAGCAGACACTGTCGGCGCCCGCCTCAAGGGCAGACGCGGCAACAGTGGCCGCTCTGCGCACGAGTTCGACGCAACGTCTGCGTTCACCCGGCGCTCGTCGCCGAAGCAGCCTATCACGGGCAAGTGAGTCGGCTGGGAAGCGGGTGGCGGTGCGCGATGACCCGTGCGCAGCGATGGCGCGCTGCGTCGCGCCGGCGCGCTCAGAAGCGACGCATGTGCTGCATGCGTGTTCGGCTGTACCCGCAGATCACCTTGTGTGCGGCTGTGCTGCGGCCGTCGACAGGCATGTGGAAGAGCGTGCGGCCGAGTCGTTTCTGCGGCGATCGCCGCTGCCGCCTCTCGATGGGCGGCCAACGGGGACCTACGCGCGATGTCGGCCTCGGCGAACATCGGCACGACGTGAGCGGTGATGCACCCCGACCACCTGGCCGACAGCGTCCGGGCGGATGACGATCTCCACCGCCCCGTCGTCGTCGACCGCGAGCTCGCACAACCGATTCCATGCCGTCCGCGATGGCAACCCGGTGGAAACGCTTCGGCTCGGCGAGCGGCTACCGCCACCGCTCGTCGGCCCTCCCGAGGCTCGACCAGATGTGACGTGTGGCGATCGCGTCGTGCAAGGCGCGGATTCTCACCGCGTCCACGCCGGCAGGATCGAAAAACGGATGACTCGGAGCCCGTCGAGACCGTCCGTCAAGACAACACTACTGGCGCACACTCCGATGCCCAGAGCAGCCGCGAGGCCACCAAGCTGTACCTCAAACGGCGCATCGCCGAGGGCAAAACAAAGAAGGAAGCCTTCCGTTGCCTCAAGCGCTACATCGCCCGAGAAGTCCACAAAAGCCTTGCCGCCAACCCCGCCGTC
>JALYGD010000257.1 GCA_030777265.1 Actinomycetota bacterium
GCCAGGAGGTGACCAAGAGCCCATCCGCACGGGCCACCGGGGCCGTAGATCTGCCAGCCGGTCAGCACACCACTGCCTGTTCCTTCCTCCTCAGCGGCAAAGAGCCGTTAGCGGTCGACGGTGTGCCGCGGTCGATCCAAGCGACCATGAACTCCCAAGCGACCATCACCTCCTATCTCGATGTGTCCGATGCGGCACTGCTGACATCGGTCGGCCGGCTGGATCACCATGCTGTCGGTGAACTCTTCCGTCGTTACGGCACCGTCGTGCTCGTCGCCAGCGGATGGACCGAAGCCACGGCCGCCGAGGCCGAGCAGAGGACCGTCGATGTGTTCCTCGACGTGTGGAAGCGGCCGATGGCCTATGCCCCCGGGGGCCACTCGACTCGCTCGCACCTCGTCCGAGCGGCCCTGCATGGCGGATCTCAAGCGGCGGTTGGCCTGGCGGCAGCTCGGCTGGCAAAGCTTGAGGGCTGGACGTACCACGACGACGCCGAAGCACTCTTCAGACCCAGTCAACAGGTTGCCTTGCTCCTTCGGGAGCAGCTCTTTGCGCTGCGAGGCGACGTCATCGAATGATGGGCGCCGAAGACCCGGTCTCGCCGAGCACCGCCCTTGGGGGCCGCCGGCTCGCGGATGCTCGCACGGATGACCGCCAGGGGCAGCGCGACGTATCTAGCCCTTTCCCCCCGCGAGTCCCGGTGAGCGCTATCCAGAGAGTTGTCGACCGAGGCGATTTGGCCGATGCGGGAAAGGCGACCTGGCCTGTACTGCACTGCGGGGACCAGGGCAAGGGTCAGGGGGATGCCGTGACCGGCACGGTCGAAGCGAACCTGTTGGACGCCAGCGCGAACTCGACGCCCGGCGGCACGAACCGGGAAGTCGTCGTCGGCATCCGGTCGAGGAACGTCGCCGTGGAGGTCGAAAACCCGTTGTTCACGGTGGACGAGCTCTGCCTCCGGGATGTCGATGGAGTGGTGATCTCAGGAAACGGGCGGCGCTGGCTGGGGCAGACGACCGCCGCCGACGAGCTCCTACTCGATCGGGCCGTCGCACCCGTGCTCGACATCGGCTGCGGTCCTGGTCGACACCTGCTGGCGCTCGCCCGCCGAGGCGTGGCTGCACTCGGACTCGACGTCACGCCGTCTGCCGTCCGTCTCGCCCGGTCTCGGGGAGCAACGGTCCTCCAGCGATCCATCTTCGAGCCTGTGGCGAAGTCCGGAACCTGGAGCACAGCGTTGCTGTTGGACGGCAACATCGGCATCGGGGGTGACCCACGCGCGCTGCTGGCTCGAGTGAGCGCCGTGATACGGCCCGGGGGCCGGATCCTGACTGAGCTCGGCCCTCCAGATGTCGCCGACGTCAGCGGACGCGCTCGCGTCGATCACCACGGCTGCCTCGGACCCTGGTTCAACTGGGCGACGGTGGGTGCCGCGTCCCTCGAAGCCATCGCCGCCGCCGCCGGAATGCAGGTATCGCACACATGGCGAATCGGTGAGCGCTGGTTCGCCGAAATCGAGACCGCCACGACGCCGCCCCTCGCACAGGTAGTGCCACAACAGTGAGGTCGCCGCGCACGCCGACCGCCTTTGCCAGGAGCAATGATCAGCCGCGGACCATAGCGGAGCGGCGACCGGCTCCACCGAGCCACGGCAAGGCGCCGCGGCTGGTCCGCGCCGTCGCCGCGATGCTCATGCTCGTCCTAGTCGCCTGTGGCGACGGCGATGATGCAAGACCGGTGGCCCGTACCGACGTTCCCGAGCCGGCCGTCGCCCCGGCTGTTACCGGAGCACCGCCCGGGCGGATCGTGCCCTTGCCGGGCGAGCCCGAGGGCCTGGCCCTCGACAGCCGGACCGGCACCCTGGCCGTGGCGGTGCGCAAACCCGACGCCCTTGTGCTGGTGGACTCGAACACCGGTGTCGAGCGGGCCCGCGTTGGCCTCGGCAGTGCGGCCCGCCACCTGCAACTGGCCGCCCCTGGAGGCCCGGTCCTGGTGCCCGCCGAGGGCAACGACCGCCTGTACCGCGTCGCCCTGCCCGGGGGAACCGTGATCGGCGAGACGGCGGTCGGACGCCAGCCCCACGACGCCGCACCCGCGGCCGGAGGGAGGATCTTCGTGGGCGACGAGCTCGCTGACACCGTTACCCTCATCTCTCCCGACGGCTCGACACGCAAGCTCCCCGCGCCCGCCATGCCCGGCGGGGTGGCGTCTTCTCCTGACGGCTCCGTCGTGGTGGTGGTCGGCGTCCGGGGCCGGCGGATCGAGGCCTACGACCCCGAGGGCCGGTCACTGGGGGCAGCCCCGTGCGGAGTGGGCCCGACCCACGTCCGCGCCGGTGCAGACGGAGTGTTCTACGTGGCCGACACCCAGGGCGACAGCGTGCTGGTGTTCCAGGCCAGTCCAGGCGGCGTGCGCCAGGTGGGGCAGGTGTCCGCCGCCGGGGCCCCCTATGGACTGGCAGTCGATGCCACCCGGCGGCGCTTATACGTGACGCTGACCGGAACGAACGAATTGCGCTCCTACCGGATCGAGGGGCAAGACCTTGTGGCAGATAAGACGTGGGCGACTGTACGCCAGCCGAACGACGTCGCCGTGGACGAGACGACGGGGCGCGTGGCGGTGGCCGGTACTGCGGGTGGCGAACTGCAGTTTCTCGACCCTTGAGGTGGATGGGGCCGTGAGCCGCACCGAAACGCAGCCGCTCCACGGCCCCTCGTCGTAGTAGCGGTGGCCGGCCCCAGTCCGCCCGGTCTCAAGCAGCAGCCCCAGGCGCCCCTAGTAGCGCACGTGTCGGGGCCGATCCAGGCGTGGCGGTATCGAGCACAGGTACTCCCCTGCAGCTGCGGGAGGCTAGTTCTGACAACCGCTCCAAGCCCCCTCTGGGCTCGCTCAGCTGTGAAATGCCGCAGGCGGCTTGTTTGCACGAAGCGCGAGCAAGTCGCACAGGTTGGTAGTTTGCGTCGTCGCCACCGGCGCGGGAGGAAGTAGATGTCCAACCGAGTATCTGCTCCCGGCGATGGGATAGGGCGGCCGAGCAGTCCAGCGGCCGAGCGGGTGAGCGCCGACCTGCGCATGGGGCAGGGCGACGCCCTCCGGCGCCGACGTC
>JALYGD010000258.1 GCA_030777265.1 Actinomycetota bacterium
GTCCCTCGCTGACTGAGCTCTCGCACGCGCTCGACGAGCGACCACGAGTCGGCGTCGTCTCCGGGCCGGTCGTCGACGAGGAAGGAAGGCGAGTGCACTCCGTCTGGGGTCCGAACTCCCAGCTCCGGGCGCTCTGGTTCTCGAGTGGGTGGCGCGGAAGGCGGGCCAGGGCGATCATCCGCCGGCTGATGCATCGTGGTCTCTCCTCGACTCGATCACTCATTGAGGACCTGCGCACGGAAGGGCACGTCTTGGGCGGGGTCATGGTCGTGCGGGCCGTCTCTTTCGAGGAGGTCGGCGGTTTCGACGAGGACTTCTTCCTCTACTGGGGGGACGCCGACCTCTGCGAACGCATCCGCCTGCGCGGAGCGGAGGTCCGCATAGTCGACTGCACCCCCTTCGTCCACGCACCGGTGAGCGGAAGCCGTGGCGTTGATGATGAACAGCGCTGGCAGTGGTACTCGGACGGGGCGCGAACGTTTGCTCGCAAGCACCTCTCGCCCGGTCAGGCTCAGCAGCTCGGGGCCGCGCTCGAGCTCGGCCACCGTCTGCGTCTGTTGCGTACACAGCGCCTTCGCTGAGACGGCTGCGGCTACGCGAGATGTCTGGAGGTAGCGGCCTCTACTCCTGCAGCCAGCGTCGTACGACGTCTCGCATCGAGAGGATGCCAACGACTCGGCTGCCCTCCACGACCACGATGTGGCGGAAGCCGCCGCGGACCATGGCCCCGGCAGCTTCAACGAGCGAAGCGCCCGGTTCGCAGACAGTCGCCTCGTCGGTGAGGTAATCGCCGACGACCGCCTCCGACGGGTTGTCGCCCTTGGCGACCGCGCGCAGGACGTCCCGCTCGGTGATGATCCCGGGCCCCAGACCGTCGGGGTCGATGATGATGGCTGAGCCAACATTGTGCTCGGCCATCTTCTGGGCTGCCTGCTGAAGTGTGTGGCTCGGCCCCACAGTCACAACAGCCGGAGTCATCGCACTGCGCACGTCCACCGTCTACTCCCGACTGTCATGGGCGTCGTTCTCAGACTAGCTCTGAAGTCCGAGCAGTAGGAAGGTGCCGAAGGACAGCGAAGGGGAGGCGGCAACGGCTGCATTCCCTTTCGATCCCGGGCTCCGTACCTCCGGTGTAGGTGGCTGTACACTCTTCGTCGACGTCGACGATGGGGCGTCATCGAGACGCCCAGAGCTCCGAGGTAGAAAGAGGAGCGAAGGTGCGGCGTGGGCGGAGCCGAGTCGCTGAAGCACAACAGTCCCAACGATCATTCGAATGGCACAAAGCAGCGCAGTCGAAGCGACAAGAGTTGCCAGCCCCCGCGAGCAGTTGGCCGGTCAGAGCGTGGTGAGCCCGTCTTCCTCCTGTGCGCAGGTGCGTGGCCGGAGGCCTTCGAAAGCCTCCCGACCGTCCGTTCGTACGCCCTTTTCGCATGCACGAACCAGCCCGAATTGTGACAGTGGGAAGTGGAACGGGTGCGTGTAGTAGCGCCTGAGGTAGCCGCACCCCAGAGGGAAGGAGCAGCCATGGCGCATGATCCACACACCCATGATCGCCGTGACCGAGAGGTGATCGTCGAGCGCGGCCGCGGCGGGCCGGGTGCGGCCATCGCCGCCATCGTGGCGGTCGTTTTGCTCGCTCTCGTCGTTTGGTTCCTGTTCACGAACTTCCTGGGCGGTGAGCGCTCAGGCTCAGGCTCCGACTCGGACGTGAACGTGCCCGAGAAGATCGATGTGAACGTGGACGAGCAGGGCGGCGGTCAAGGCGGCCAGGGCGGCGCTCCGTAGTCGGTAGCCGGTAGCGGAGGGGGGTGAAGCGCGCTCCAGCCCGATTCAGGCGCTGGCGTCACTGGCGCCGGTAAGTGCGTCGAGCCCCAGGTTCGCGTGGATCTCCCGCGTCGCCGTTGACCGGTTCAGAGTATAGAAGTGGAGACCCGGCGCGCCCTCGTCGAGGAGCCGTTGACACAGCTGTGTAGCCACCTCGACGCCTATGTGCCGCACCTCGTCCGGGTTGTCAGCCACCGCAAAGAGGCGATCGGCCAGGTCAGTCGGGAAATCGGCGCCGGACAGCTCTGCGAAGCGCTGCACCTGTTTCACGTTCGTCACGGGCATGATCCCCGGGATCACAGGCTTCTCGACGCCGAGACGGTTGAGATCGTCGACCATGCTCAGGTAGTCCTGGGCTCGGAAGAAGAACTGGGTGATGCCGAAATCGGCCGCCCGCAGCTTGGCGGCGAGGTACCAGCGGTCGCTCCCGAGGTCGGAGGCGTGCGGATGACCCTCGGGATGGGCAGCGACGCCCACAGAGAAGTCCCCGACCTCTCGAACCAACTCGACCAGCTCGATCGAATAGCGCAGGTCACCCGCTGCGACGTTCTGCTGGTCGCGGGGCGGGTCGCCGCGTAGGGCGAGGATGTTCTCCACGCCGGCGTCTTTGTAGCATTCGAGAACGTCGACCAGGTCAGCACGTCGATGAGCCACGCATGTCAGGTGTGCCATCGGGGTCATAGACGTCTGTCGTAGCACGTCGACGACGATGCGGTGCGTGCGGTCCCGGGTCGATCCCCCGGCACCGTAGGTGACCGACACGAAGGACGGCCGCAGCGGCTCGAGCGTCTTCAACGTCTCCCGTAGGTTGCGCTCGCCTTCGTCGGTCTTTGGGGGGAAGAACTCGAACGACACGGTCCGTCCGTTTGCGACCAGCTCGGCGATCTTCGCCACTGCCCCTCCGGTTCCTCGCCTGGCGTCATTGGAGCACTACCGTCGCCGTCTTAGGAGACCTAAGACGGCTCCTCTCGCGTCGCTCCTGCGGAGCGCCGCTCATTGGAGCAGGAATGGCCTTGCGAGGCTAGGCAGGCCGCCAACGGGATGCACGAGGACGTCCGCCCCGTCGACCTCGTGTCACGCTGGGCGATGACGCAGGCTCGACCTGCGAAGGGAGCCGGTCCCGGCGGTCACGAGGCCTCGACACTCCGGACGTTGGCAGCCGCAGTTGGACGGGCGACGATGGTTGAGGCCACGGAAGGCGGGACGGTGGCTGACGGCGGTAGCGAAGACGTGCGTACCAACAACGTCGGACGGGAGCCCTCGAACGTCGAGTTCGGCCTCGACAGCGTCGACCGCGACGGGATCCACCTCGAGGAGCCGGATGCGATGCCGCTCGAGGAACAGTACGTCGATCTCGAGCATGTGGCCCGCTATGGCAGCCTCGAAGATCTCATCGATGGGTTCATTGACGCCTACAACGCCCACGATTTCGACGTCCTCTTCGAGTTGCTCGCCGAGGACTCGGAGCTGCCCGGCCTCGGCAACGACCGCAGCGGGTTCTCCGCCGCCGTCGGAGCCTTCTGGGATGAACGACCGAACGCGGTGCTGACCCGCGGACTGCTCGAAGACAGGCCGGTCGCGGTGCTGTGGGACATGGGTGACGGGGACGGCTGGTCGCGGGTAGCGCTCTTTGCCTTCGACAGCGCCGACGACGACAGCGAGATCGGCCTCGTCGAGCTCATCGACGACGCAGCCGCCATCGAGACGGCGGAGACCGGCGAGCCCGAGCATGACGTCGCTGAGGGCGTCCGCTGGGCGGAGTGGTACGAGGGCGCGGACGGCGAGTAACCGTAGGCGTCGGATCAATCCTTTGCCGGCTCTCGCATCCTCCCGATCGAGCTCGGCGCGAGGCGGCGAAGTGGCAGGAGGCAGCTGAACGAGCGCCCGCCCCAGCAGCCGGCGAGCATGCCTTGCTCAGCGAGCCGAGAAGTACTTGGCCTCGGGATGGTGTGCGACTATCGCCGAGGTCGACTGCTCGGGATCGAGCATGTACTCGTCCGTGAGCCGCACGCCAATCGGGGCAGGGTCGACGAGGCGGAAGAGCTTCTCCTGGTCCTCGAGCCGAGGGCACGCGGGGTAGCCGAACGAATAGCGCGAGCCGCGGTACCCTTGACGGAACAGGCCTTCCTTCGTAGCGGCGTCTTCGCCCGCAATGCCGAGCTCTTCTCGGATCCGCTGATGCCACAGTTCTGCGAGCGCCTCAGCCATCTCGACCCCGAAACCGTGGGCGAACAGGTAGTCCTGGTAGCGGTCGGCTGCGAAGAGTTCCGCGGCGATGGTGCTGATGCGTCTGCCCATCGTGACAACCTGGATGGCGAGGACGTCGACCTCGCGGGAGCTCAGGTCGCGCCAGAAGTCGGCCAGACAGAGGAACCGCCCTCGTGACTGGCGGGGAAAGGTGAAGCGCTCGAGCTGCGCCTCACCGGGGGCGGCCGGGTCCCAGACGATGAGGTCATCCCCGTCCGAATTGCAGGGATAGTAGCCGTACACCACCTCGGGCACGACGATCTTGCTGGCCTTCGCCTCGGCGATCCATTCTCGCAGCACCGGCCGCGCGTGCTCCTCCAGGAAGGCCTCGTACTCTCGGGGAGTGCGGCCGCCCGGGGTGAAGCCCCACTGGTTTCGGAACAGCGCGACCTCGTTGCAGAGCGGCCAGACATCGTCGAACGGGATGCCGCGCACGGTCCGCTGCCCCCAGAACGGAGGCGTCGGAATCTCGACGCCGGTTGTCACTGCCGACTTCGGACGGCCCTGCGCGTCGAGACGGGGCGGGTCCTGCGAAGGCAAGGTGCGCTTCGGATAGCGTTTCTGCACCGGTTCGACCAGTTCGGCGGACAGCGGCGTTCCGAGCCGTTTCGCCTCCATGAGGACGTCGAGGGTCTTCAGCCCCTCGAAGGCGTCCCGGCAGTAGAACACCTGCCCCTTGTAGAGCTCGCGCAAGTCGTCCTCCACGTAACTGCGGGTCAGGGCTGCGCCGCCGAGCAGCACCGGGTACTGGTGGAGGTTGCGTCGGTTCAACTCCTCGAGGTTGTCACGCATGACGACCGTGGACTTCACGAGCAGGCCTGACATGCCGATCGCGTCGGTGGGCTCGGCCTCGGCGGCGCTGATGATCTGGTCGATGGGCTGCTTGATGCCGAGGTTTACGGTGTCGTAGCCGTTGTTGCGCAGGATGATGTCGACGAGATTCTTGCCGATGTCGTGCACGTCGCCCTTGACGGTGGCGAGTATCACACGACCCTTCCCGCTCGCCTCACCCTGTTCCATGTGCGGCTCGAGATAGGCAACGGCGGTCTTCATCGCTTCGGCGCTCTGCAGCACGAACGGCAACTGCATCTGCCCCGACCCGAACAGGTCTCCTACCACCTTCATGCCGTCGAGGAGGAAGTCGTTGACGATGGTGAGGGCCGCCCAGGACTGCATTGCCTCGTCGAGGTCGGCTTCGAGACCGTCCCGGTCGCCGTCGATGATGCGCCACTTCAGTCGCTCGTCGATGGGTAGGGTGGCGAGGCGCTCGTGGGTGTCCTTCTTCTCGGTTGCACCTTCGAACAGCTCCATCATGCGCATGAGCGGGTCATAGCCGGCTCGGCGGTGGTCGAGGACGAGGTCACGGGCGACCTCGACGTGCTCCTCTGGGATGCGGTGGAGCGGCAGGATCTTCGCCGCGTTCACGATCGCGGCGTCGAGGCCGCGTTCGATCGCCATGTGCAGGAACACCGAGTTGAGCACCTGGCGGGCGGCCGGTGACAGCCCGAACGACACGTTGGACACCCCGAGCACCGTATGGCAGCCGGGGATCTCGGCCTTCACCCGCTCGATAGCCTCGAGGGTGGCGGTGCCGTCCTTGCGCAGGTCCTCCTGGCCGCTGCCGAGGGGGAACGTGAGCGTGTCGAAGATGAGGTCGGCGGCTTCGAGCCCGTATTCGTCGATCGCGATGTCCGCTACCCGCCTGCAGACCTCGACCTTCCAGTCCACGTCCCGGGCCTGGCCACGCTCGTCGATGGCCAACACGATGACCGCGGCGCCGTAGCGGCGGGCGAGCGGCAGGAGGCGATCGGCCTTGGTCCGCCCGTCCTCGAGGTTGACCGAGTTGATGACTGCCCGTCCGCCGATGCGAACAAGCGCCGATTCGATGACCTCGGATTCGGTGGAGTCGATGACGAGCGGGAGGGTGGAGGCGGTGGCGAGCCGGTCGACCACGGCGACGATGTCGCCGACCCCGCCTCGCCCGACGTAATCAACGCACACGTCGAGGACGTGGGCGCCTTCGCGGGTCTGGGAGCGGGCGAGCTGGACCATCGCGTCCAGGTCCTCGGCGAGGAGCATCTCTCGGAACGCCCTCGAGCCGTTGGCGTTGAGGCGCTCTCCGATGACGAGGAACGAGGTCTCCTGCTTGATCGGCTGGGCCGCGTAGAGGGAGGCCAGGGACGGCTGGTAAGTGACCTCGCGCTCGGCGAGGTGGCGCGAGCCGACCCGTTCGACGACGCGGGCGAGGTGCTCGGGCGTGGTGCCGCAGCAGCCTCCGACGATCGCGACACCGAGCTCGGCAGCGAACTCCTCGAGCGCGTCCGCAAGCTGCTCGGGTGTCAGCGGGTAGAGGGTCTGTCCGGCGACCATCTCGGGGATACCAGCGTTCGGGATCACGCTGATGGGCAGACGCGAATGGCGCGAGAGGGTTCGAACGTGCTCGCGCATGTCCTGCGGCCCGGTCGCGCAGTTCATTCCCAGCACGTCGATCTGGAGTGGGTCGAGCGCCGCGATGGCAGCGAGCGGCTCCGTGCCGAGGAGCATCGTGTTGATGTCCTTCTCCACCGTGAACTGCACCATGAGCGGGACGCGCTCCCCGTGCGCGACGAACACATCGAGGCAAGCGGCCACCGCCGCCTTCACCTGGAGCAGGTCGAAGCATGTCTCGATGAGCAGCACGTCAGCGCCACCTTCGAGCAACCCCTCCACCTGCTCTCGGTAGCCTGCTTCCATCGTGGGCAGATCGATGTAGTCCTTCGTCGTCGCGGGGTCCTTGCCGAGGCTGAGGGTCGGTGAGCGGGTGCCTGGCCCGATCGACCCCACAACCCAGCGGGGTCGGCCCGCAGTGGCGTAGCGATCGCACACGCTGCGGGCAATCCGGGCAGCGAGTCGGTTCAGCTCGCGGCAGTCGTCGGCCAGGCCGTACTCGGCCAGCACCCACGGCGCCCCGCCGAACGTGTCGGTCTCGACCGCGTCGCAGCCGACGGCCAGGAACGAGTCGTGGATGGACTCGATGACGTCGGGCCGAGTGCGGACGAGCACCTCGTTGCAGCCTTCGAGTTCCGGACCGCCGAAGTCGTCGCTGCTCAGCTCGCGCTGCTGGATCGAGGTGCCCACGGCGCCGTCGAAGACCACCACCCGTCTACGGATGGCGTGAAGGAACGAGTCTTCGCGGAGCGGTGGACGCGCGGGCATGGCAGCAAGAGTACGGTCGCGCGCAATGCGTTGCAGCAGGCGCGCGGGTGCACGAACAGCAGCGGGGCTGACGTGACACGTGCGCTCGCGTTGTCGCCAAGGGGCTACGCGCGAACTGCGCTGACCGATCCGCGGGGCACTAGCTCGTTCAGAAGCAGTCCGCAAGCAATCGACGCGACCGGAGTGCACGTGCCACCATCCGGGGTGACCGGCCTCTGGAGGTGTCATGGCGACCGAACCCGCGGTCCTCCTCGACCTCGACGGCACCCTCGTCGACTCCGTGTTCTTCCACGTCATCGCCTGGGATGAGGCGCTGCGAGAACACGGTTACGACGTGCCGCTGTGGCGTATCCACGCCTCGATCGGCATGGGGAGCTTCAGGCTCATACCCTGGTTGCTCGGTCGCCAGGTGGAGGAGGCGGAGGACATTTCGGCCATGCACCGCCAGCGCTTCCTGGATCGGGTCGAGCACCTGCGGCCCACCAACGGGGCTGGGGAGCTGCTCCATGACCTCGAGGTCCGCAAGGTGCCGTTCCTCGTCTCCACCTCCGCTCCAAGCGACGTCCGCCAGGCCTTGCTGGACGTGCTCGATCGCCACGACCTCGAGACGACTGACGCCGGTGACGTCCCCTCCGCGAAGCCGGCCCCTCACCTCTTGCGGCAGTCGGCGGCCGAGCTCGGCGTCGAGATCGCGCAGGCCACCCTCGTCGGCGACTCACCCTGGGACGCGGAAGCAGCCCGCCGTATCGGCCTACGCACGGTCGCTGTGCGGTGTGGCGGCTTCGGCGACGAACGCCTGCGGGCGGCAGGTGCCTACGATGTCGTCGACGACCCGCGCGCGCTCATCGGACGACTCTGAACAGCCCCGGGCAGGGCCGGAGGCGCGGGTGGGTGGGTCCTCTGTCCGGGGGCGGCGCCGGAGGCGCGGGTGGGTGGGTCCACTGTCCGGGTCGAATTCCCGCCCCACCACGACGTCGCGTGCCATTCTTCGCAAGGACCAGGCTTAGCCATGACCTTGCCATGACCGCATCTCCGCTGATACCGCGTCCCACGCAGGACCGGCCGCCGCCACGGCCCGCCGGTCCCGCCCACGTGCGCGTCGAACGGCCGCGTACGAGGCGTGGACGTCTGGACACGCCCCACTCCGGGGCCTTGCGTGCGGCGTCGCTGTCGCTGCTGTGGCCAGGAGCGGGGCAGCTGTACGTCGGGCGCTGGCACCGCGGACTCGCCTTCGTCGCCGTCACCTTGGGTGTGGCCGTCCTCGTACTCGTGCCGGTGACGGCAGGCCCCGCCCACGTGGCGGGGCTGCTCGTCCGCCCCGACGTCCTCGTCGCTGTGCTCGTGGCAGACGTCGCCCTGTTCGCCTTCCGCCTCGTCGCTGTCGTCGACGCCTATCGGCTCGCACGAGCACGCAGGCGGCGCGGGCGCTCCGCCGGTACCTGGGCCGCGCTCCGAGAGCCGGCGCGGATCATCTCGGTGGCGGGGCTCGTCGCGGTCGTGGCGGTCACGGCCCTCCCCCACGTCGCGGTCGCCTACTACGACGTGCAGGCGCAGGGTCTGCTCTCTGAGGTCTTCCCCTCCACCGAGGCGCTCGAGTCCGCGCGGCCACCTGCTGTCGACGACAGCCCACCATCGCCGCTGCTGAGACGCGAACGCATCACGGTGCTCCTCGCCGGCGGGGACGCCGGCCCTCGGCGGGTAGGCTTGCGGACTGACACGCTCGTGGTCGTCTCCTTGGCGGTGAGGACCGGCGAGGCGGCGCTGTTCAGCATCCCTCGCAACCTCATCGAGGTGCCACTGCCCCGTTGGGTCAAGTCGCCGTGGCGCTGCCAGTGCTTCCCCGATCTCATCAACAACCTCTACGAGTGGGCCGAGGAGAACCCCGAGCTCGTGCCGGAGGGCGTGGACCCCGGGCCTGCTGTGCTCACCGGGGCGATCGAGGAACTGCTCGGCCTCCCGATCGACTACCACGTGCTCACCGACCTGAAGGGTTTCGTCGAGGCGGTCGACGCCCTCGGCGGGGTGGACGTCACCGTCTCCCAACGCATCTACGACCAGCTCGACTCGCCCAGCGGCAGGGGGGAGTGGGACGCCATCGACCTGCGTCCAGGACGCCACCACCTCGACGGCCGGGCCGCGCTCGTCTACGTCCGCACTCGTCGCGACTCCAGCGACTACGCCCGCATCGATCGCCAGCGCTGCTTCCTCGCCGCGCTCGCGAGCCAGACCGATGCGGGGACCCTCCTACGCGCATTTCCCCGCCTCGCTGCCGTCGCCCGCCGCTCCCTGCAGACCGACTTTCCGATCGAGGCGCTGCCCGACCTCGTGAAGCTCGCGACCCGGGTCGACGTCCGTGGGGTGGCGACGGTCGCCTTCACGCCACCCGCATATATGAGGGATCGTGAGGACGGCTACCCGGTGCCCGACGTCCCGCACATCAGGCGCACCGTCTCCGCCCTGCTCCGCATGCCGGCAGCCGTCACCGGGACGCGGACGGGGGCGAGCCCCCGCCGGGACACCACGAGCGAGCCCCCGAGGTCGTCGCTGTCGGCGCGCGCACGCGCGACGCCAACCGAACCCCCATCCGGCCCGCAAACAATCGCCGACACGTGCGGCTGAGGACGCGCCAGGGGCTGTCAGTGGGAGACCAGAGGAGCGGTCTTGGAGCGGGAGGGTCCTTTGCTTGTCAAAGACCGCGACAAGACTGCCCGGCAAGGGCCGCAGGCCCGGGCGGGTGGGAAGATCCAAGACCGCGACGGAGGTGGGTGGGAGTGACAATGCTGCGGCGACGCCCTCCTCTGCCTAGTGCTCTCTATGACGCCTGGTGGGCATTCGTGGTCTGCGCCGAGGTCATCGAAGAGGGCCGTCGTCACCTGCTCGCTACCCTCCCCGCCGGACGGGTGGAGCCCGTGCCGGTCGAGGTCGGTCTGGGCGCCGTGTCCCGCGCCATAGACGATGCCCGAGCGGAAATGTGGCGCTGGCGGCTGCCCGAACTCGCCGATGTCTGGTCCCAGTGCCTCGCCGCGCTCGAGGCTGCCGGCGAAGCGCTTCCGATCGCGTACCAGGTCGCCGCCGCAGCGAACGAACTCGAGGACCTGCTCGACAGCGTCGGTGCGGTCGTCGAGCCACTTGTCGCCTTCGGCGAGGCCGAGCGCGTCTGGCGCCGGCACTGGCGGGTGCCGACCGGACGCTCTTCACGGCCCGGCCGGCGCCTTGGGCCGAGGTCCCAGGTCGACGACGTTTTCTGAGGGCAAGCCTGAACCCCAGCGCTCCGCTCGTCACCCGCCTCCGGCGCCATCGCCGCATCCTCGCGCTCGCGCTGCCTGCGATGGGGGCGCTTGTCTCCGACCCCTTGCTCGGCCTCCTCGACACCGCGGTTGTCGGTCGCCTCGGAGCCGAGCAGCTTGCTGCCCTCGGCCTCGGCGTCGCGGTCCTCGCGACGGTCAGCTGGGTGTTCAACTTCCTCGTCTACGGCACGACCGCCGCGGTGGCCCGGGCGGTGGGAGCCGGAGATCTCCTCGCCGCGGGACGTCGGGCGGCCCACGCTGGCTGGACGGCCATCGCGCTCGGTCTCGCGGTCGGCCTCATCGTCCTTGTGACGGCCCGTCCACTGCTCGATCTGCTCGGCGCGACGCCGGAGCTGATCGAACCTGGTGCCACGTACCTGCGCATCCGCGCGGTCGGCATCGTGGGCGTCCTGCTCGGCTACATCGGCCACGGCACGTTCCGAGGCGTGTCGGATACCCGGACCCCGCTCGTCCTCGCGGTCGCGGGGAACGTGGGCAACGGCGCGCTCGACATCGTGCTCGTCTTCGGCTTCCGGATGGGACTGGCGGGCGCGGCGTGGGCGACGGTCGCCGCCGAGCTCGCTACCGCCTTCGCTTTCGTGCTGCTAGCCGGCCGGGCGGGTCTCCCCCTCGCAGGCCACGGTCCCCCGAACCCCGCGGAGCTGAGAGAGCTCGTGTCGGTCAGCCGCGATCTGTTTCTCCGCACCGGTGCGCTACTGCTCGGACTGCTCGCTGTCACCTCGGCGGCTGCCCGCGCTGGAGCGGTCACCCTGGCTGCGCACCAGGTGCTCTGGCAGGTCTGGATCACCGTGACCTTGCTCATGGACGGGTTCGCGATCGCCGCCCAGGCACTGGTCGGGACCGCCCTGGGCGCAGGGGACGTGCGCGAGGCTCGGGCAGCCGCGGGCGCGACCGGAGCCTGGGGTATCGGCGGGGGCATCGCGACGGCGGCCGGGCTCCTGCTCCTCGACGACCTCGTCCCACAGCTGCTGACCAACGATCCGAACGTACTCGTGGCCGTCGCCGGCGCGTGGTGGCTGGCAGCAGGGGGGCACGTCCTCAACGGCTGGATGTTCGTCCTCGACGGGGTCTTCATGGGTGCCGGAGACTTCGCCTACCTCAGGACCTGGGCGCTCGTCGCCGCCGCCGTCGGTGCCGGGCTGGCCCAGCTCGCCATCGTCACCGGCTGGGGACTGCTCGGGCTGTGGGTCGCGATCGAGGCGATCATGGTCATCCGCCTGCTCGCCCTGCTCGTGCGGTTGCGAGGCCGGGCGTGGACGCGGGTGGGCACCGCGCTCCCCACCAGCCCGGCCGGCACCTGAGGCGCGGCCTGGTCCCTGGACGGCGCAGCGGACGTCGTGTCCCGGCACGTCAACCAATCGTGACGATGCGGGCTAGGCTGCCCGCGTTTGGGGCGAAGGAGTCATTCGTGTTTCTGCATCGGCCGAACCGTCGTTCCATCATCTGGCCCGCCCGCCCGGGCCTCCGGCCCCTCCTGCCGGCACTCATGGTCGCCGGCCTGCTGCTGGCCGGCTGCGGCGGCGCCGGTGGCGGAGGGGGAGAGTCGCGGCCGAAGACCGTAAAGATCGGCGTCATCGCGCCTCTTACCGGGGACCTCTCCGCGATCGGGGTGGGCATTCGCAACGGGGTCGACCTCGCGATCCGCCAGGCCAACGAGCGCGGCCGCATCCCCGGCTGGGAGATCGTCCTCGACGCCCAGGACGACGGCGGCAAGCCCGACGTCGGCGCGCAGGTGGCGGCGAAGCTCGCCTCGGATCGGCAGGTCGCCGGGGTCGTGGGCACGTACAACTCGAGCGTCGCCCAGCAGGTCCAGCCCATCCTCGACCGGGCGAACATCGTCATGATCTCGCCGGGCAACACGAACCCCACCCTCACACAAGGAGAAGACCTGGCAAACCCTGGTCGTCCCTACAAGACGTACTTTCGGGTGGTTACGACAGACGCCATTCAGGGTCCGTTCGCCGCGAACTATGCCTCCCGCGACCTCGGCAAGAGAACCGTCGCCGTCATTCACGACAAGAAGGTCTACGGTCAGGGGATCGCGGAGGCGTTCGTCCGCCAGTTCGAGCAGAACGGCGGCAGCGTTCTGACGACGGAGACCATTAACCCCGGTGACAAGGACTTCTCGGCTGTGCTGTCGAAGGTCAAGAGCCTGAACCCGCAGCTCATCTTCTACGGTGGCGAGTACCCGGAAGGCTCGCTCATCTCGAGTCAGGCCGATCAGCAGGGCATCGGTGCTCCGATCATGGGCGGCGACGGGATCTACGACCCCACGTACGTGCAGACCGCAGGGCCGGCCGCCGAAGGCGACCTCGCGACTTCCATCGGGGCGCCCATCAGGACCCTCCCGTCCGGCCAGGAGTTCGTCGCGGCATACGAGGAGGCGGGCTACACGGACGATTTCGGGGCGTTCGGGGCATACGCCTACGACGCCGCCAACGTCATCATCGAGGCCCTCGCCAAGGTCCTACCCGAAACGGACCAGATCAGCGACAGCACGCGCCAAGCGGTCGTCGACGCCGTCGCCCAGACCGACCTGTCAGGGGTGACAGGGCCGGTGCGGTTCGACAGCTTCGGCGACACGACCACGAAGGTCATCACCGTCTACCGCGTCTCCGGCGGAACTTGGCAGCCGGTGAAGACCGGCGAGCTGACCTAGAGCGTCTGTGCCTGTCGACCCTCTCCTGCTTCGGGCGCACGAACGCGCAGGCAGATCAGTCTCGAGGTCGTGAATCAGTAGCCCGCCGGAGGTGGCGGTGTGAGCGGCGCTCCATAGGAGGGACGCGAGAGGAGCTGTCTTAGGTCTCCTAGGACGGCGACGGAGGTGGCGATGACGCAGTTCCTGCAGCAGCTCGTGAACGGCACGGTGCTCGGGGCCACCTACGCTCTCATCGCCCTCGGCTACACAATGGTGTACGGCATCATCCAACTGATCAATTTCGCTCACGGCGAGGTGTTCATGGTGGGGGCGTTCGCGGGCCTCGCTGCCTACCGTTACCTGTTGCCGTCAGCCTCCGCATCGAACCTGCTGCTCGTGCTCCCGCTCGTGATGCTCGCCGCGATCGTCGCTTCGGTGGCAGTGGCGGTGCTCATGGAGCGCTTCGCGTACCGGCCACTCCGCAACGCCCCGCGCCTCGCGCCGCTCATCACCGCCATCGGCGTCTCGATCTTCCTCCAGGAAGTCGTCCGCCTGTTCTACCCGGGTGGTCGGCGCGCTCAGCCCTTTCCCCAGCTCATCACCGGGCCTAACCTCGAGCTGGGAGGCGTCGTGGTCGCCCGGATCTCGGTCTTCGTGGTCGTCGTGGCCCTCGTCCTCATGGTCGCCTTGCAGGCATTCGTCCGCAGCAGCCGCACCGGCAAGGCCATGCGGGCAACGGCGCAGGATCCCGACACCGCCCGGCTCATGGGCATCGACACCGACCGCGTCGTGCTCGTCTCCTTCGTGCTGGGGGCGGTCCTCGCGGCCGTCGCCGGCGTGCTCCACGGCATGCGCTTCACCCAGATCGACTTCCGGATCGGCTTCATCGGCGGCCTGAAGGCGTTCACGGCGGCGGTGCTCGGTGGGATAGGGAACATCGCCGGGGCGGTGTACGGGGGGTTCCTGCTCGGGATCGTCGAAGTGCTCGCAACCCAGTACGTGCCGAGTGGCTCGTCGTGGAAAGACGTCTGGGCGTTCGTCGTCCTCATCGGCGTGCTCGTGTTCCGCCCCACCGGCCTGCTGGGCGAGCGGGTGAGGGTACGAGCGTGAACCAGGCGGTCGCGTGGTTGCGCGCCGCGGTCGGTCCACGACCGACCCTGGCGGTGTGGGTGGGAGCGACCGCCGCCGTGGCTGGGAGCCTCGCGCCCTGGACGCGCTCGGACGCCGGCACACTCGGGAGGACGGCGCAGGGCGCCACCCCCGGTGGTGTCCGCCTTTACGTGCTGCTGCTCGCGGCCGCCGCGCTCGTCGCACTGACCGACGCCGCCGGTCGGCGGCGCGCCGGGCTTGCGGCTTCTGCGGGCATCGTCACCGTCGCGGCCGGCGCCGCCGCCGTCACCCTCGCGGTGGGTGGTGTGCTCGGTCCGGGGACGGCGCTGGCTCTCGCAGGCGGGCTGGTCCTGCTCGCCGCTGCCGCCGCCCTGCCCGATGACCGTTCCCTTCCCCCGTCCCGACCCCTGCCGGTGTCGGTCGAGGTCGTCGCGCTCGGTACCAGCGCCCTGGCCGCGCTCGCCACCGTTGTCATTGGACTGCGCATCGAGGAGGCGGGACTGTTCACCGCCTATCTCGTGTTCGTCGTCGCCGTCTCGCGCTGGCTGCGCTGCCTCGGCGTCCTCGCTTGGCTTCGTGCGTTGTCTGAGCGGCATCGGGGCTCCGCGGTTGCTCTCGCCGCACTCGCTGCCGCGGTCTTCCCGTTCACCCAGGGTGGCAACGCCTACTGGATCCGTGTCCTCGCATCGGTCGGCGTGTTCGCCGCGGCGGCCATCGGGCTCAACGTCGTGGTAGGGCTCGCAGGGTTGCTCGACCTCGGCTACGTCGCTTTCTTCG
>JALYGD010000259.1 GCA_030777265.1 Actinomycetota bacterium
CGTCCTGCTCGGGGCGCTGGGCGTTGCGGCGGGCGGCCTCATCTGAGGCGAAGGTCATGATGGCGATGAACTCGCTGTCGCTGAAGCCGGCGGTCGAGGCGAGCCAGCCCACGGAGTCGGGTGCGACGTCGTCGAACCAGCGCTCCCACGTCTTCTGGGCTTCCTCGCGGTCCCTCACGGGGCCCTGAATGATCTGGATGAAGATGTTGCTCAGGGTGGGGAAGCCGCCGTATTCAGCGGGCATGGGGTCCTCCTTGTCGACTCGAGCCTATGTCGCCGGTGGCACGGAACCTTGCTCCACCCTCTGCCCTCGTCGTGCCCTTGGCGGCGCGTCTGCAATACCCAGCATAACTGCAGGAAGAGGGGGACTTGGGACCGCTGAGGGTGACCTGTCGTCGGTTTTCGGGCACATCATGGCCTGAGGCGCCGGCCGGCCTCAGAGGAGGCGATAGCGTGAATCAGCCCTTCCAGCCGTTCGTGACCGGGACGTGGCGGTCCCGCCCGAAAGCGCGCTGGGTGATCCGCACGCCGAGGGCCGCTTGACGCCGCTTGTACTCGACGTGGTCGATCATGCCGACGACCTGGCGGACGGTGTCGCGGTCGTAGCCGCGCTCGACGATGGCATCGACGCCGAGGTCGTCCTCGACGTAGGAACACATGATCGGGTCGAGCACCTCGTAGGGAGGCAGGGCGTCCTCGTCGCGCTGTCCAGGCCTGAGCTCGGCGGTGGGAGGCTTCGTGAGCACGCTCTCGGGTATGACCTCACCCCGCTCGTTGCGGTGGCGGGCGAGGTCATAGACGAGCAGCTTGTGCACGTCGACGAGCGGTGCGAAGCCACCCACCATGTCGCCGTAGAGCGTGGCATATCCGACCGCTGTCTCGCTCTTGTTGCCCGTCGCGAGCACGATGGGGCCGAGCTTGTTCGAGATCGCCATGAGCAGCACGCCCCGGATGCGGGCCTGGATGTTCTCCTCTGTCTCGTCGCGCTCCCTGCCTGCGAAGAGGTCGGCGAGTGCGTCCGCGAACCCCTCCATCAGCGCGGTGATCTCGATCCGGTCCGTGGAGATGTCGAGGTTCTTCGCTACCGCCTCGGCATCGTCGCGCGACTGCTCGCTCGTGTGCGGTGAGGGCATGAGTACCCCCAGGACGTTGTCGGCGCCGAGCGCGTCCACTGCGATCGCGGCCGTGAGCGACGAGTCGATCCCACCCGACAGTCCGATGACGGCCCGCTCGAAACCGTTCTTGCGGCAGTAGTCGCGGGTACCGAGGACGAGCGCCTCCCAGACCTCCGCCACCGGGTCGAGGCGAGGCCGCTGCGGCCGATCGGGGAGCTCCGGTCGCTGACCGACCCGGCCGCGAGGGTTCACCGCGTCGGGCCGGGGCTCGTCGTCGACCAATCTGTCCCGCCCGCGGTCTTGGGCAAGCCAAGACCGCTCGCCCACCCCAACCTCGAGGTCGACGACGAGCAGGTCCTCGTCGAACTGGACGGCCCGGGCGACGACCACGCCGTCGGGCGCGGAGACGAACGAGTCGCCGTCGAACACCAGCCCGTCCTGGCCTCCCACCGCATTCACGTAGGCGACCCAGATCCCGTCCTGCCTGGCGTGGTGGCGGACCCAACGCTCGCGCTGGTCCCGCTTGCCCCGGTGGTAGGGGGAGGCGTTGAGCACCACCCCGACGCGGGCGCCGTGACGTGCCGCGGTCGTGAGCGGGCCCTCCCCGTTCCAGATGTCCTCACAGATCACGACTCCCACGGCTACTCCCGCCACCTTCACGACCAGCGGTTGGTAGCCGGCGGTGAACCACCGTGCCTCGTCGAACACCCCGTAGGTCGGCAGCCGCCCCTTGTGATAGATGCCGATGACCTCCCCGTCAGCGATCACCGCGGCGCTGTCGTGCAGGTCGTCTCGCGCCGAGACGGTGACGTCCCACTCCCTGGCGTCGGTCGCCCGGCCGTCGCGGGCCACGAAACCAACCACCGCGGCGGTCCCCTGAGGACCCTCTGTGGCGGCCCGCTCGACCGCCTCGAGGTTGGCCGCGACGAACTCCGGCTTGAGAAGGAGGTCCTCCGGCGGGTAACCGGTCACGACGAGTTCCGGGAAGACGACGAGATCGGCTCCGCTGTCAGCCGCTCGTCGCCATGACGTCAGCACGAGGTCCGTGTTGCCGATGACGTCGCCGACCAGGGGATTGATCTGCGCGAGAGCGATGCGCAAGGCCACGCCGGACTCCTGATCCCTGTCACCTGCCGGTCATACGGGGCGCCAACGCGTCATGTTCGCGAAACACGGCGGGAACGCTCGGGAAACCGCCGGCCTCTACCTTGCCGCGAGCCTAACGCCCGACGGAGGGTGCGGCCCGGCGGCTCATCGGCTCATCATCGCCCGCCGAGGCCGACGAGAAGGAGACCCGCATGCAGCATTTCGCTTCCCGCATCGCGCGGCTCGTGGCGCCAGCCACGGCCCTCCTCCTGCTGGCGGCGGCGCCGGCCGCCGCCCAGGAGGCCGCCCAGGAGGCCGCCCAGGAGGTCACTCCAGCGGACATCGCGGCCTCGCTCGACGTCGTGTGGGTGATGGCGGCGGCCGCCCTGGTTTTCTTCATGCAGGCAGGCTTCGCCATGGTCGAGACGGGCCTGACTCGGACGAAGAACGCCGCCAACATCGTCATGAAGAACCTCTCCGACTTCACCATCGGCACCATCGCCTACTGGCTGGTCGGCTTCGCGATCATGTTCGGGGCCGGCAACGCCCTGTTCGG